>JANMDF010000134.1:0-13999 GCA_031376145.1 Alphaproteobacteria bacterium | reverse complement strand
TGATCCGGAACCCGATGATCAGCAGCGTATTCAGAAAAAACTGGAAACGGGCTTATAGTCTAGTTTCAGTTAACCGCTCGTTAACCTTTTGTCACTACCTTGATAAGAAGTGCAGGAATCAATGATGCACATGCAGGACTTACGCAGGGGAAAGATTTTTGAACAATTTTCTAAGCTGTAGAAATTAAAACTGCAAAGCAGTTTTTTTCCATAAGCCAATGAGCCTTAGCTAACATAAACCGAATGGCGCAGTGTTGGGTTAGGTGGAATTGAAAAGCATCAAAAATTTAAACGCTGCGTAAGTCCTGACACGCTGTGAGGATTATGCTTTATGGATATTGCAATCAAAATTTCAGCACTGGAAGAATTTGCCCAGCGGCAAAACTCACCACAGAGTGCGGATGAAGCCGCCCATGCCTTGGGGATGGTGGCTGGTCTTAAAAAATCGCTGCGTCCAGATTTTGATTATGATGAAGCCCTGATCGAAGCTTCGTATGAACTGCAGAATTTAATACACACCGGAGCTGACCCATTGGCCATAGAACGTGCTGTGGGTTTTTTCAGTGGGATTGTCTTTTCTGAAACCAACGATGTATTTGAAGCGCAGGCTTCAGGGTTTCAGGAAAAAGAAGCCCTGAAAAAGATGATTGAAAACGGCCAGATTTAATGTCTGCCTGCCTGGATTAAATCCTGCACACAGGCTTCCAACGCCATAACCTCCTGCCCCTGGCTGCCCAGACGGCGGATGCTGACCGTTTCCTGTTCCATTTCCTGTTTACCCACTGTCAGAATCACAGGGACTTTGGCCAGGGAATGCTCACGGATTTTATAGGAAATTTTTTCGTTCCGCAGATCAATGTCGCTGCGCAACCCTGCCTGCTGGATGGTATCAAAAACCTGCTGGGCGTAATCATTGGCTTCACTGGTAATCGTTGTGACCACTACCTGTACCGGTGCCAGCCAGAACGGCAGATGCCCGGCGGTATGTTCAATGAGAATCCCCAAGAAACGTTCCAGAGAGCCTAAAATAGCACGGTGCAGCATGACAGGACGGTGTTTCTGTCCATCCTCGGCAATATAGGTTGCGCCTAAGCGTTGGGGGAGAATAAAGTCACACTGCAATGTACCACACTGCCATTCACGGCCAATGGCATCACGCAAGGTAAACTCCAGTTTCGGCCCGTAGAACGCGCCTTCACCAGGATTCAAGGTGAATTCCAGGCCGGATTTTTCGGCGGCTTCGCGCAACGCCGCTTCGGCTTTATCCCAGTCGGCATCATCGCCAGCCCGTTTTACGGGACGGTCAGAGAATTTCACGGCCACGTCCGTAAAACCCAGCTCTGTGTAAACGGTTTTTAATAGATCACAGAAAGCCTTGGCCTCATCATTAATCTGATCTTCACGGCAGAAAATATGGGCATCATCCTGGTGAAAGGAACGCAGGCGCATCAGACCGTGCAGTGCGCCGGAAGGTTCATACCGGTGCAGATTATTAAATTCTGCCAGACGGATAGGCAGATCACGGTAACTTTTAATGCCCTGCTTGAAAATCTGCACATGCCCGGGGCAGTTCATGGGTTTTACCGCGTATACCCGATCTTCAGCCTCGCTGACAAACATGTTTTCCCGAAACTTGTCCCAGTGGCCGGAACACTGCCAGAAGGTCTGATCCAGCAGAATCGGTGTGCGTACTTCCTGATAGCCCGCCAGGCGCATTTTGTCCTTAATGTATGACTCCAGGGCTTGATACAGTGCCCATCCTTTTGGATGCCAGAAAATACTACCCGGGGCTTCTTCCTGGAAGTGCAGCAAGCCCATCTCGCGCCCCAGGCGGCGATGGTCGCGCTTTTCGGCTTCTTTCAGCATTTTCAGGTGCGCATCCAGCTGCTCTTGATTCGCCCAGGCGGTGCCGTAAATGCGTTGCAGCATGGGTTGTGTAGAATCGCCACGCCAATATGCACCGGCAATTTTCATCAGTTTAAACGCCGTCCCCAGCTTACCGGTATTGGGCAGGTGCGGCCCCCGGCATAAATCCAGGAACTGCCCCTGACGGTAGACGCTGATAGCTTGATCGCCTGGAATACCAGCAATTAACTCGGCCTTAAAGTGCTCACCCTGCTGCTTAAAATAGGCAATAGCCGTATCCCGTGCCCACTCTTCCCGGGTGATGGTTTCATTGCGCGCAACAATATCACGCATCCGTTTTTCGATGATGGGGAGATCATCGGGGGTGAATGGCATTTCACGGTGAAAGTCATAATAAAAGCCATTTTCAATGGCAGGGCCAATGGTTACCTGGGTTTCCGGATATAGTTCTTTGACTGCCTCAGCCATGACATGCGCCGCATCGTGGCGTAACAACTCCAGCGCATCGGGATGGTCTCTGGTGACAATTTCAATACGTGCATCACCGGTGATGGTATAGGCCAGATCCTTGACGTCGCCATTAACCTTAATGGCTAAGGCTGCCTTGGCTAGTGATTTAGCAATACTTTCGGCTATCGCCAGACCGGTACTGTTGTCTGGGACATCACGGGTTTGACCGTCGGGAAGGGTAATCTGCATTGTGTTTATCCTGTAGGCAAGTGTCATCCTGAGCGTAGCGAAGGATCTGCTGGCGGCGTAAGATTCTTCGCTACGCGCAGAATGACAGAAACCGCTTATCAGAGGGTTCTATAATAGACTCACGTCGCTGTGCCAACCGGAAACAGCAATGGCAGGACGGTATCCGCTGTCAGCGACTGCAGGTCAGCAACCTGCACGATCTGTATATCACGGCCACGCGGCGCACAACGCTTCGGATCAGAGGCACTGCCAAACAGGACGATGGTTCTGCATTCTGCTACAGCCAGCAGGTGCATGGGGCCGGTATCATTACCCAGTGCCAGCCTCGCCTTGCCTGCCAAACTTACCAGATCACCGAAGCCGGTTTTACCGGTGAGATTAATACAGGCAGGTACGTTTTTCTCAATGGCATTGGTCATATCTGCATCCGCTTGTGTACCAATCAACACAGGCGTAACACCACGCGTCAGCATCTGTGTGGCTACTTGAGAAAATCCCTCAACTGTCCAGCGTTTGTCATGTCGATGGGGTGCACCACCAGGAATCAGCAGTGCATACGGTTCTGGCAGACTGAAATCTTTGCCACTGGATACCAGCCAGTCGACAGTGGGAGCAGGAATATCACTGATCCCAGCAATATTCAGCTGCTCTGCCAGTCGGTCTATGGTATGCAGCGTTCTGCGATGTTTGGTACGATGCGGGAACGTACAACCCCGCACCAGGCCAGACCATACAGGGTGATGCCCGCGCAACATCCAGAAATAGGCCGCCGTGCGGTGGGTGTTCTGCAGATCATACACGTGCGTGAAAGAGCCAGCAATGATGCGTTGCCGCAAATCCTGCCATTGCCGCAGGCTGGTCAGGCGCGGGCGTTCGTCCTGCCAGACCATATCGACAAACGGCATCTGCTGTGCCATGGCGATATAGGGTTTAGTCGTCAGCAAGGTAATATGCGCCTGTGGATGATGCTGGCGAATAGCCTGCAAGGCTCCGGTTGCCTGGATAAAATCGCCAAAGGCACCATGTTTGATAATCAGGATTCGTTCGGACACAGGCTTGTTCCAGTAAAATATTGAATCTCAGCAGTAGCTATAGAAACCTCTGCAAAAAGGGGGGGTAATGTCATTCTGAGCGCAGCGAAGAATCTCAATAATACAAAGAGATTCTTCACTTCGTTCAGAGCCTGTCCTGAGCACAGCGAAGGAATGACAGGGGGTTTTTGCAGAGGTTCCTATAAAAACTGGATCCCCGCGAAAGCGGATCCAAGGTGTATACTCACGATGTTAATAAAGCGTTATGCATACCTCTTATCGCAACGTATCTTTAATATCCGTCAACTCCGCCATCGGTGTTTTCAGGCGATTGATCTTAAAATCCTCAAAACGGAACGCCCAATCTTTTGCAAGACTGTTTAAGGTGTCAACACGTGCTTTAACATCAGCGGTATCAGTAAACGCCAGCGGTCTTGGCGCATCTTGAGGTTTGCTTTTTTCCCAGTCAGCTGATTTTGTGGCAGGTTCCTGATACACCGCCTTCAGGGTTGCCCAGGTATCTTTATCCTGTTGAAATAAATCAATGGTGACATGCATGCCGTCAAACGTTACCACTTGTGCGGTGCTCAACGGCTGCACCGCCTTTAATTGTGCGCGTGGCATCACATCCCGCAGGTTCAGAATCGCCAGTACACTGCCCAGCGCATCGGCAGACAGTTGATTGCTGAGTTTCTTGCCTGATGGGGGATTCAGCAGGGAAAATTTCAGGGCATAGGGCGTATCACGACCAACCTTTACGACTTCACCATCGCCATGCTGTAGCGTGACTGTCGCCACCCGCTCCTGATCCACATCCAGGAGTTCGCGCTGCAACCAATCCTTGGGGTTGCGGGCAAAGTTCAAATTGCCACGTACCAGCCAGACCTGATCTTCCACAGTTTTACGTACAAAAAACACATTCTCTGCCGTATCATCTTGTTTGCCTACTAGCAGGCTCCAGGTGGGTTTCTTTGCATCAGTTGTGTACAGATCAATCCGGGATGCGGCTGCAACCGTCAGTGCCAGTACGCTGTGATTTTCCTTGAGGGCGGTTTTCTGTTCCAGAATCTGGAGTTTGCTTAAGGCAAGCAACAGGCTGCGCACGCGGGCACTGTCTGCTGGAAAGTTTTTCAAATCCGGCAGTACCCAGCCTGCTTTGCCGCGCTCCAGTATGCCAGTATCCGCACCAGAGGTCAGTATAATACGGGTAACAGTATTAATTTTACTGGGAAGATCAGGGTATAAAACCTGGTTTGTCTGTTTTTCGGCTACGTAGCGTTGATCGCTCGTCCATACAACGTAACTCAATCCCAGCATCAATAAGACGAGAAAAAGCAAGGTACGCTTCATTACTGCACTACTCTAAAACAAACGCCAGGGACGACGGACAACGAAGATTGCACCAAGTATGACCAACAAGGGCATCAAGACAATATTCATAAGCAACAGTCGGCTTTCCAGGGCTTCAATATTTTCCCGCAGGGCGCGTTGTACCGTCCGTAAATCTTTACGTAAACTGACAATGCGCTCCTGAAACTGATCAATCAGCTGCTGCTGTTCCGGGGTCAGGACAATCCCAGCAGCGGCCTGATCACTGGTGATCATGCCCTTTAATTTACGTTCCGTCGTTTCCAGTTCGCCCTTGATCTGTTGTTCTTTGGCACGAAACTGGGTTTCAGCGGCACGGCGAATCTCTTCAAATACCACAAACGGGCGGGATGAAACGCCTCGACTGCGTAAGGACAGCAGATCGCTGTTACCGCTTAAGTTTTCCAGGGCGTTCACGACAAACGCCCCATTGTGGGCATAAGGAACACTGACCGGCTGCCCCAGGACGTTGCCCTGCTGCACCCAGAACTGATCACGCAGGAAATCCGTGTCTGCAACAACAATAATGCTGACAGGGTTTTTGGTCTTACTCAGATGTTTAGTAATATTCTGCTCCGAGGGTGCTTTGGTAAAGGCAGAGGACAGCGCACCGTCAATCCGCACCGCCATGGCATAACGGTGCTGGCTGGCGTTAAAATCCTGGGCAATTTTACGGACATCGGGTGTTGGCTCCAGATAAGCCGTGCTCATCAGCATGGATTGCGGTGATGAGGTGATAAGGGGCGTAACGGCAATATCGTTGGGTTTATCTTTAACGGTGCGTAGTGCGCCAGCAGATGCCAGGCTGATCACTTTCAAATCACTGGTAACAGGATCTTTACTGTTAATACCCTCGGCGTCTACCCCCAGCCAGGCCAGATAATCCACCGGCATCTGCCTGCCATCTTCCTCCATACCCACTTGACGCGCATAGCGATAGTCCGCCACAAACTGGCCTGGATCAAAATCCACTCCCCAGGTGCGCAGCATCCGTAACAGCGTGAGTTTATCCTGATCGTTGCCCAGAGACAGCGTAGAGGCTGTACGCTGACTTTCAGCCATGGAATCAACAAACATCAGCAGTTTACCACCGCGCATGACAAACTGATCAATCGCATACAGGGATGTTGCCGACAGCCCCTGCGGGTGCACGACCATCAGCACAGCAACATCCGGATCAATTGCACTGGCACTGGTATCAATCAACCGGCTTTTAAATGTACCAGCAATCTGCGATACCACTTGCCAGGAGGTTGTCGGCTGGCCGGTCAGCATGGCAAGCTGCGCATCTCCCATCATAGGGAGTGTGGTTAAAATTCCTACCACCGGTTTTTTGGGATTGGATAGGCTATAGATAAGGCGGGTAAGGTCATATTCAAGAAAAGCTTCCCGTTCCGGTTGAAAGAACGGTATCAGTTCTTTCCCGTCAACGCTGTTGGTTCCCACCAGGCCAAAGTAGTATTTCTCCGCACCATTATCAACGGGCACCCCTTGCAGGCCAGCAGCCAGCGCGGCATCCTCATTATCACTGAACGGCTCTGGGTTAATGATGCTGAGGTTGATATTTTTGCCGCCAATCTCCTGGAATTGTTTCAGCATATCCTGCACACGCAGCGTAAAATTCGCAATAGCTGGAATACGTTCAGCCAGACCATCGCTATAATAGAGTTTTAAAGTGATTGGCTCCTTAATATCCCCCAGAATCTGGCGTGTACCGTCTGAAAGGGTAAACAGCCGATCTTCGGTGACGTCAACCGCCATGCCATGCAGTGCATACCGCATCGCAAGATTGAGCAGCAGTAACGCCGCAAATCCGGCCAGCAGCACCAGCCAGAGAGGATTATTGCTGTAAAACCGCTTTAGGACAGAGGTGCGCATAACAGGTCAGCTCGCCTTCTTTTGATCAACCACGGCCATGGTTGCCAGGACAAAAAACAGCATGAGCAGCAGGAAATAAGCCACATCTTTAAAAGCCAGCAGTCCCTGGCTCAAATACTGATAATGGCTTAGCATGCTCAGTCCGGCAACAGCCTCTGTTAACAGCGATGGTGCCCAGCCGGTAAAGAAATTCAACACAATCGGCGTGCCACCCACCACAAAAATAAAACTTAAGACCACCGCCAGGGTATAGGCAATCACCTGGTTTTTTGTACAAGCCGAGCAGAATCCACCAATGGCAATAAAACCACCGGCCATCAGCCAACTGGCCAGGTAACTCGCCAACACGACACCATTATCAGGTTCACCCAGATAGTTGATGGTGATCCATAGCGGTGTGGTTAACAGCAGGGCAACCCCGGCAAATTTCCAGCAGGCAAGGAATTTGCCCAGCACCGCATCGAGAGCCGTAATCGGCATGGTCATCAGCAGTTCGATCGTACCGCTCTGGCGTTCTTCCGCCCATAGCCGCATGGTGAGGGCGGGCAGAAACAGCAGATACAGCCAGGGGTGAAAGGTAAAAAAGGTACCAAGACTAGCCTGATTATTACCCAGCAACCCCCCCATGAAAAACGTCAGTGCATTGGCCAGCAGCAAAAACATCACCAGAAAAATATAAGCCAGTGGCGTAGTAAAATACGCGGAAAATTCCCGGCGGCAGATAATACGCATAGCAGGTGTAATCAGTTTTGCGGCCATCAGTTCATCGTCCCCAGTGTCACTTGCCGGAACAGATCATCCAGTTTTGCCGTCTCGATAGTCATCTGCAGCGGTTTGACTTTTTGTGCCTGACAGATTTCGTTGACGACACGGGAAATGTCTTTGCCCTCTTCTGCATGAATTTTTAACGCAACCTGCTGCTGATCCAGCGCCTGGATATGCTCAACGCTGGCAACACCTTCGGCCTTAACCAGGTGGGGCAACAGTTTCTCACTACCATCACGCTTCAGATGCAGGACGACATGACGGAATTGCTGCACTTCTGCCAACAGCTCCTGCGGCGTACTATTGCGCACAATGCATCCCTGATTGATAATCACGGCGTGCGAACACACCGCTTCGACTTCTTCCATGATATGGGTGGAGATGATAATGGCTTTTTCCTTCGCCATATCGCGGATCAACTGGCGAATCTGGTATTTCTGGTTGGGATCCAGACCGTCCGTAGGTTCATCCAGAATCAGCACCGGTGGGTTGTGAATCAGTGCCTGTGCCAATCCTACACGCCGTTTAAATCCCTTGGAAAGGGTAGAGATCGGTTGCTGCAGCACCTGTTGCAACTGCATGCGGCTGACCACCTTGGCCATGGCGGCATCTTTCTTTTTATCACGCAGGCCATGGATACGTGCCATGAATGCTAGAAAGTTATACACGGTCATATCGCCGTACAGTGGTGCACCTTCCGGCAGATACCCGATATGGCTTTTGACTTTTAATGGCTGTGGGGCCAGCGGATGCCCAAGAATATGCACACTACCAGCATCTGGCGTTAGAAAGCCGGTAAGCATTTTCATGGTGGTGGATTTCCCCGCACCATTCGGGCCTAAAAACCCCAGCACTTCGCCAGTGTTGACGGTCAATGTCAGATCATCAACGGCCTTGATCCCGTTAAAAGATTTGGTCAGTCCTTGAGCGGCGATGGCAACGGTCATAGAGCCAGTTTCTTATCCTTTATTGCGGCACTGCGCTTATGTATGCAGATTTGCAGGATTTTGCAAGCCGCAGTTATGATGGCCACAATACCCGCATATAATCATCACATATTTTTTCTGTAGTAAACACCATGGCACGTTCTGCTGCAGCGGCATTCTGTGTCGCCGTGCGCTGCAACACTGCCGCCATCCCTGCTGTTAAAGCCGCAACGTCTTCAACGGATACCAGCAGGCCATACGTTCCCTGCCCTAAAATCTCAGCAGGGCCAGAAGGGCAGTCCGTGCTTAAGACTGGTGTGCCTGCCGCCATGGCTTCCACCAGGACATTCCCGAACCCTTCCCAGCGCGACGCCAGAACAAAGGCATCTGCCAGGGCATAATACGGCGCAATCGGTGACTGAAAACCACCTAAAGTTACGTGTGCATCAATACCTGAACGTGCAGCCAGTGCCTGGTATTCCGCCAGCAGCACACCCTGGCCGAGAATCAGCAGATGTCCCTGTCGGTGTTGCTGGCGATAATCGGCAAAAGCCCGCAGTAAAATGTCAAAACCTTTCTGATTGTTCAGCATGCGCCCGACACTCAGGAACAAGGGTCGTGGCAAATTTTTGAATTTTATAGCGTCTATAGGGATCTGCAGTTGCTGTTGATACTCTGCAGGCAACACAGGGTTATAGATTACATGCATCTTGTCGGTATGACACAATACAGGAACTGTATCGCATAGATCATCGGCCACGCCCTTGGATACACAGATGATTGCATCAGCTTTGGGGTACAGAACCTTAATAAGCAACGGCATCAACAGACGCTTGCCCCAGCCAGACGCCTGTAAATCGCGACTCAGATCAATGTGGTTGCTGACCAGTACCCGTGGTCGCCATTGTTTTGCTAACAGCCGGGTTGCCAGCAGGATGTTAAAATTGTTAAAATATAACGCTGAAAGCACCACCGATGGTTTGTATTTACGGAGGTATGCGTATAACTTGGGCAAAGCGACAATCGTACGCCTGGCCTTTAAATCAATAAGGTGCAGCCCGGCCGTCTGTGCTTCCGCCAGCAGATCACCATGCAGATTGTCGCAGACAATTGTAACCTTTATGCCTTTTTTTTGCAGGGCAACCGCCAGGTTGAGCATGACCCGTTCCGCCCCGCCCCCTTTCAGGGCAGGCAGATATAATGTTAGCGTTTTTGGCGGTGTTTGCATAAACATACAGGACGTATGAGAGTCGCGCCCACATGTCCAATCTAAAAATATATATCACCATTCCAGGCAGCATGGAAACATCAGGCGGTATTGGCAGACAGATGGGATATTTAATGGATGCCTTACGGGAACATCATCCAGATCTTGAAATCGTGACCCTCGACACCCGGGGCAGTGGTTCCGTTTTAAAATCTCCATACTATCTCTTCAAAGCCATTCGGCAGATACAGAACAATGGCGATGCACACAGCATTCTGCATGTCAATCTGGCCTCCTACGCCAGTACCCTGCGCAAATATTTCTTAATACGTGCCGCAAAAAACGCCGGAATTCCGGTGATCATACATCTGCACGGCGGTGGTTTTCAGACATTTTATCACCGCTGCCCAAGCTGGATACAGCAGCGTATTCGCGATATGTTTGAACAAGCCACGATGGTAGTGGTACTTGGACAGGTCTGGCGTGATTTTGTAACGCAAACACTGGGCATCTCCACTGAACGTGTGCACATCATCTATAATGCCGTTCCTCCTCCCATTCCTGCACCCAAATCAGATTTGGTGCGACACAATAAGGACGAAGTGCGGTTGTTGTTTTTAGGGCGCCTTAATAATCAAAAAGGCGTGCGTGATTTGTTGCAGGCTTTGGGTAGCAGGCAGGTTCAACGACTGAATTGGCACTTAACCCTGGCAGGTGATGGCAGGAAGAAGCCCTATCTTCGCATGGCGGAAGAACTGAATATTGACCATTACGTGGATATGCCCGGGTGGCTGGATCAGGCCGGTGTCAACCGTGCTCTGCGCAACAGCCATGTTCTGGTATTACCGTCTTATGTAGAGAATCTGCCCATCTGCATCCTGGAAGCCATGGCGCATGGGATGCCGGTAATTACTACCACTGTAGGGGCTATCCCTGAAGTTATCCGTCAGAATGTGGAAGGGTTATTGATCAGCCCTGGCGATGTAGAAGGCCTGGCCGGTGCATTAATGACGGTCATCGAAGATAAACCCTTGCGTATGCGTCTAGGCACGGCAGCACAAGACCGGTATCAGGAGCTGTTCAGTATCCATAAATGCAGTGCGGATTTTTACAATCTTTACAGGCATATCGCAATAAATTGCGCATAACGCGTATAATATTTATTACATTCTCTTTTGCAAAGTTATCTCGATAAAGAATGAATAATAAGATATGTTTTTCAATATTTTACTCTTAAATGTACCTTTGAGAACTTGTTAATAAATTAGGCGTGTAATCGACCTCACCAGAAAAACTTAAAACAATCTGGCAGAGAGGGAAAAGATTATGACTGCTATCGACGTTCGCGCCTTTGGCGCTGTAGGAAACGGAATCACCGATGATACTGCGGCTATTAAAAGTGCAATTGAATACGCCACCCGGCAGAAAATGGATGTGAAATTCTCCGACGGTACGTTTGTTATCAGTGAAAAAATTGCGATCAGTGGCTGGAATAATCAACATGTTGAGGGGGTAAACGCCACAATCAAGGCATCAGACAGTTTCCGCAAATCCAGTCCCAATGCGATTGAAGGTCTTCTCGACTTTAATAATGTAAAGCTGGTTTCTGTATCCGGCCTGACCATTGATGGTAACCAGGCCAACCTGCCGCTGAATATGACGTATGTACACGGTATCCGTTTTAAAGACAGCAGTGATGTGATTATCCTGAATAATACCATCAGTCATACGGCGGGCAGTGGTGTGGGTATTACGGATACTGACCGTCCAGTAGTCAATGGCAACACCATCACCGACTGGTGGCATGGCGGCATTGAATTTAAGCGCGCCAACAGCATCGTTGTCCGCAATAATACGATTACCGGCGTGGGTGACAAGGGCTTGACCAGCGGCATGACACAGCTGCGCGATACGCAGGCTACGGCCGGTATTCTGGTCACCGGCACGGCAACCGGCGGGGATCCAAGCCTGGAGGCGCCGCACAGTGGTGCGATCATCACCAATAACCGCATTACCAATGTGCCCGGTGGCGGGATTAAGGTTGAAGATCAGCACAACGTTGTCGTCAGCCAGAATACCATTCATGATTTTGGCAAGGATGGAATCAAGATTCATCCAGCTAACCAGGCTGCCAATCCGAGCGGTATTGTCCGCGATGCAGTGATCAGCAATAATACCATCTCAGGGTTTCAGAACTGGCGCGGCGATGGAGCAGGATATATCGTTCTGCAGAGTGCGCGTAACGTGCTGGTGGAAAATAACACGGTGCATGGCAACGAGGGTTCTGCCCCTGCTGTAGTACCACCATATGAGTACGAATATGGAGTGCGTGTTAATACCTATGCTGGCTGGGCGGGTCAGCCGGAAAATATTATTATCCGCAATAACAACATTCTCGGCACCCGCAACCCGATCTCTACAGTGGGTGATCCAAAAACCTTCAGTGTGACGGGCAACACGATTGCCGATCACTGGAGTGCCAGCCCCATCAACCTGGAACGTACCGGGACGGCCATTGATGATCTGCTGATCACTGCCGACGGCAATGATACACTTAACGGTGATAAGGCAGGCTGGGCAGATGTGGATGGTCTTGTAAAACAGCCTGCTGCAAAGGTAGACGGCCTGCAAAAATCTATTGGTGCACTGTTTGGCAACGATGTGCTGATATCTGGCAAAGGCGATGACCTGCTGGTCGGGGGGTTGGGGCGCGATATCTTGAGTGCCGGTGCTGGCAATGATCAGCTGTATGGGGACTTTAAGGAAAATGCCGTTCTGCCGGGTAACTTGTTTCAATCGACGGCAGCGGCATTTAAAGTCGCCGGTCGCATGCTGACTGTCACCGCCAGTGCTGATAGCTGGCAGGGCAACCCCAGGTTTAAAGTCATGGTGGATAATGTCGATTTACCAGGTGCGGTGTTTGATGTTGTCGCCAGCCAGAGCCAGAGCAAGAAAAAAACTTTTGCGGTGCGCATACCTGCCAACATCGAAGGCAGTCGCATTAACATCGTATATCTCAACGATGCCAGCGGTGGTACAGCAGCAACAGATCGTAACCTGTACATTCATGATGTCCGCCTCAGTAACGTTAAACTGAATGTGAACAGTGCTGTTTATTACACCAACGGCCAGTCGTACGCGGCTGGCTCCACTGTCACAAAAATGCACAGCAACGGCATGTTATCCTTTGTTGCAAACCCTAAAGCTGTTGCTGCACCACTCGCAGCCGATGACAGTCTGTGGGGCGGTGATGGTCATGACAGGCTGTATGGCGGGTTTGGCAATGATGGTCTGGTTGGGGGCAATGGCCATGATCTGCTGGAAGGGGGTGTCGGACATGACACCCTGTATGGTGATGCGGTTAACATCACTGAACTAAGCATTCATGTTGCCGGTGATCCTACCAGCAGCGGCAATGCCCGTTTCCGACTGTTGCTGGATGGTCAGCAGGTGGGGGCGGTGCAGGAGGTTACGGCTGTACAGAAACTGGGGCAGAGCCAGCGTTTTGATTTTGCCTTAAATCAGCCGATATCAGCGGGCAGGCTGGCGGTAGAATATCTCAACGATCAATATGTCAGTATCAGTGAAGATCGTAACCTGTGGGTGCAGGCTGTAAAAGTCAACGGTATTGATCTGGCAATCCAGGATGCTGTGTATACTCTCGCCAGCGGCGCGGTAAAAGAAGGGCGTACCCGTCTGTATGAAAATGGCCAGTTGACCTTCAATCTGGGTAGTGCTGCTGTGGGCGATGATGTGCTTGACGGTGGGACTGGTGATGATCAACTCATCGGTGGGCTGGGCAATGATACCTATCTCTTTGGCCGTGGCTATGGCCTTGATACCGTTATCAACAGTGACGGCGACAGCATGAGTACAGATCGTCTGGTATTAGGCAGTAATATTCATGCCGACGACCTGTGGTTTAAGGCAGATGGCGCAGATCTGGATATTACCATTCTGGGAACGAAAGATACCGTGGTTCTAAAAGACTGGTATGGTGATGTTAGTAAACGCGTTGATCAACTGGCATTGCAGGGCGGACAGGTATTGCTGTCCAGTGATGTGGAGCAACTGGTTAATGCCATGCAGGCGTTTAATATCGACCCCAGTGCCAACAGCAGTCTGCCAACGGCAGTGAGTAATGCCCTGGATGCAGTCATTGCGGCCGTCTGGAAATAGAGGCTAGGCCGTGTTGACAATTATTTTTAGATAATTCCTAGCGAAAAAAGCAATCAATACGATATTAATGCCTGCAAGGA
>JANMDF010000053.1:0-3102 GCA_031376145.1 Alphaproteobacteria bacterium | reverse complement strand
AGTTATAATGATGCAATCAACTGTAGTTGCCGCACGCCTCGCCGCACACCAGGCAACCATGGAAACAGCACTGAAGGACTTGTTTCAGCGTTATACCAGTACGGCCAGCAGTCTGGATGCCGCCGTGCAGTATGCGGCATTACAAGGTGGAAAACGTATCCGGCCATTGCTGGTGCTGGAGTCTGCGGCGTTATTTGGTATTGCACCGGATAACGCCATGCCTGCGGCATTGGCGGTGGAGTTGATCCATTGTTATTCGCTGGTACACGATGACCTGCCAGCCATGGATAACAGTGACCTGCGGCGTGGCAAGCCCACCTGCCACCGGCAGTTTGATGAGGCGACAGCCATTCTCGCCGGCGATACATTGTTAACTCTGGCATTTCAGGTGCTGGCGGAGGCTGATCTTGCGGCAGATATCCGCTGTAATCTTATAACCGCACAGGCACAGGCGGCAGGCGGGCAGGGGATGATTGAGGGGCAGGCACTCGATCTGGCCGCAGAAGGCCAGACGCTGGATCTGGCGGCAATTTCGTATCTGCAGCAGCGCAAAACCGGTGCGCTGATTGAATTTTCCTGCACAGCAGGGGCAATATTAGCCAGGGCATCCCAGGCACAACACCAGGCGCTGGCGCACTACGCAAGGCATCTGGGATTGTTATTTCAGATTACCGATGATCTGCTGGATCATCACGGTAACAGTGCCACCATGGGCAAAAATACCGGTCAGGACAGGGTGGCTGGCAAGGCAACATTCGTATCCTTATTAGGTGTTCATGGTGCAGCGCAGGCCGCTGCAGAAGCCGTAAAAATCGCGCAAACCGCGTTGCAATCGCTACCGGTGGATACATCCCTGTTACAGGATGTCCTCCATTTTGTGCTGCATCGGACACACTGATAAAAATATTTATTATTGAATCACAATCGCTTGCCAGTTTTTTGCAGGGAATCGTTAAAAAAGTTAACGCGTTAACCTTTTTTAAACCACAACAGCGTTAAGGTTTCATCAATGCAGAATAAAAATCCCTTAACGCACCAGAATGTGTTAAGATTTAGTCACAAGAGAGGATAATCCCGTGCGTATTTTATTGATTGAAGACGACAGTGCCGTTTCGAAAAGCATTGAACAGATACTTCGTTCTGAGGGCTGTGTGGTCGACACCACTGATCTGGGCGAAGATGGCCTGGAAATTGGTAAATTATATGACTATGACATTATCATCCTGGATCTGATGCTGCCGGATGTTAATGGTCACAAAGTACTGGAGCGTTTCCGGCTGGCAAATGTGAATACACCAGTACTCATGCTGTCCGGTCTGGCAGAATCATCTGAGAAAATTAAAGCACTGGGTATTGGTGCTGATGATTACCTGACCAAGCCTTTTGAAAAGGGTGAGCTGGTGGCACGCATTAACGCCATTGTCCGCCGCTCTAAAGGCCACGCACAACCCACGATTACCACTGGTCGCCTGGTGGTGAATCTGGAAAAGCAGGAGGCTTATATTGATGGCCAGCCGCTGCCATTATCCCGCAAGGAATACGATATCCTGGAACTGCTGTCCATGCGTAAGGGCATCACCCTGACCAAGGAAATGTTCCTGAACCACTTATACGGCGGCCTTGATGAACCGGAATTGAAAATTGTGGATGTGTTCGTCTGCAAATTGCGGAAAAAACTGACCCAGGCAACCGGTGGTGAAAAATACATCGAAACCGTGTGGGGACGTGGTTATGTGCTGCGCGATCCGGAAGGTGGCGAAAGCAGAAAAACCGCCTCAAACCAGAAGCAGCAAATACCGGAAGTGGCGTAACTGTAAGGCTCTTCCCAGACAGGAATGTGCCCCTCACCCAACCCTCTCCCCAAGGGGGAGAGGGCGGGGTGAGGGTATATTCAGTGCTGAAGCAATCCAGATTTAAAAATTCACCGTCACTGTCACCTGAAACACATGGTACGGATCGTTGAATCCATTGCGTTCGGCGCGTGCTGCACCGTTGGGGAAGGCGACACCATAGGCGGGACTGACAATCCAGCGACCATCATCAATCAGCCAGTCCATGTACACGTTCAACTCATCGGCGTAATCATCATCGTTGCCGGTGGGTTGATCGCGGTAAAATTTATAATAGATCAATCCCAGGGTTTTGCTACTGTCCGGCTGGGTTTTCAGGTGCAGCATGTGGATACGTTCATTGGTGTTGGGAATCTGAAACTCACCCACCACGTTGCCTAAGAACCAGGTACCCCAGCCACGGCTGAAGCCGTATAATAGAGAATCAAAGCCCTCATCCTCATTGGCTGTGCCAGGATCATCGCCCGTGTAATACACATAGCGATAACTCAGTGTCGGCTGCCACGGCAGTTCCGGCAGGGTGTATCCAGCTTCACCGTACCAGGCATAGGCTCTGACATCCTTGGTGCTGCGGTCATTCCACTGATAGGCGGCTTCACCGGAAATAAACAGGTTGGGCATGTCATCAACTGGCTTACCCTGCATGCGCAGGCTGACGGTTTTCAGGCCGTCACGGGAATTGGCATTGCCCACGCTGAACCAGTTGTCCGCTGTGACAAAATTCAATCCCATCAGGCCGACGACAAAGCCATCCTTACGGCCTTCTTCCAGATTAAAACCGTAAATCTGTGATTCGGCGTGGTCTTTACCGGTTTTCAGGTAAAAGGCTTCCGCACGGCGGGTATCCTTGCCAAATTTGACAATAGCCGAGTTTTCAAAAGCACCACGTGGCGATAACCACAATGCGCCTTCTTCAAACTGATCAAAATGCGGATCGCCAATCAAAAAACCATCACCAATGGTGTAAAACTGCCGCCCTGCCGAAAGATCCAGGGTATACCCCTCCAGGGTGCCGGTAAATGGCTTGGACTTCCAACCCAGATAGGCATCATCAATGTTAAACTCTTCCGGTTCACCATTGCTGTAGCCACCGGCATCCCCATCATCACGGGTCATGGAGCCCACTACGCTGAAGCCAGCATACAGATCACCTGAAGCACCCAGGCTTTTGTTGCCGGTCAGTTTCGGCTTGACGAACCACTCACTCCAGTTGGTGTTGCGCTCCCCGTTGGTATCACCCTTGCCAAAATTG
>JANMDF010000044.1:0-1909 GCA_031376145.1 Alphaproteobacteria bacterium | reverse complement strand
TGTACTGGGCTGCAGCGGTGGGCAACCAGGAAAAACGAATGCTCCGTGCTCCCACCTGAGTACAACTAACTTGTGGGGCAGGAAAAGTGTCGCGCACCGTAACCTGAAATTCATCCTCAAAAGTACAGCCATAGCGGCTTTGTACCTGCACACGAATCTGAGTATTTGTTGCGAAAAGGGCACTTGGATTGGCACAATCGCTACAAGACAATCCAGCTGCTGGAGACCATTGATAAGTCAGTGTATCTACCGAGCGGAAACGGATCGACCAACTCAATAGTTCGTTGATCTCCTGAGCTTGGGTGCCAAATGCATCGGTAATCAACAAAGTCCAGTCCCCTTCGATTTGGGCGCCACGCAGGTCGTTCCAACTGCCTTCGGGCAGCCAGTCGCCGGTAAAAGGAGCAGTACCCGAATTGATGGGGTCACTGGCGCGTGGGGAAAAACAGGTGGATACGTAATTATCATCTGAACCTCCGTTGCCAGTACTCAATTCCAACAACTCGCCACTGGGTGCGCGTAAAAAGATATTGAGGTCTGAATCCCAATCGGAATTCAGGTCGATACAAACGGATTCAATCTGATTGCGAGGATCGGTCAGGGTACTCTGGGCCACCTTGCTCACCGGGATAGTCGATTCATAAGGTGAACCGGGAGGGTGTTGTGTAAAGTTGAAACTGTATTGTGGAAAAGAGGTGTATACCAGGACTTGATTCAACCGTTCGTTGGGTAAAAAAGACATAGCCAAACTATCGCCTTGACAAATTGTAGTATCCGGGAGTGGGTTAAACGTCAATAAGCAAGTGCCACACGATGGATCATTTTTGGGTTTTACCCGCAAGGTGATCGTGGTATCAAAGGTGCACAAAAATGAATCCTGAGCAATCAAACGATAAGAGGCTGTGCCACCATCAGATGGAGAAACCGAAGCACTATTTTCATCCTGAAACAGGATGGTAGGGTGAAAGCGCCAGGTTAAATCGGCAATACCGGACCTAAAGGTTTCGATTTTAGGAAAAATGGCGGGTTGGAAATCCAGGCTCCAGGCAAATATGAAGCCGTTTTCACCCGTATTGAGGTCTTCTACTTCCAGGGTCCAGTCGCCATTGAGCGGGCAACCCAGTAGTTGATTCAAGGATTGAAAGGGACGGTATTCGCCAATGGGCAAGGTATCCAGATTAAAGGAGTCAGCATAATCGCTCCAGTTGTTGTTGGAGACTGGTGTTTTCCAGCAATACTCATAACCTCGCCCCGGGCGGGGAGCGGCATCGTCATTGGGATTGGATTGACCCAGCTCAACTGCCTTTCCTCCCGGGCCATTGAAATTCTGTAAGGTGACTGTTTGACCACTGGGGCAACGCAAAACAATGTTTAAGTCCCGCATTTGGGAGTGCTCCAGATTGATACAAATGCCCTCCAGATTGTCTACCTCGGTGATGTTTTGGCCTACAAAAAAACCGTCGACCACCAGGGTTGACTCCAGTTTTCGGCCATCGTTATCGGGGATGAACTGATTGTCTCCTTTGACTAGTTTAGTTTGGAAACTGGTAGTTTGAGAAGTCACTTTAACGGCTGCCCCAGGAGTGTTCGGCCCTCCGGCCAGAATCCTCAAGGTGTCTCCAGCGCATATTTCTGGCAATAAACTGGCATCTGCACTGAAACGAGGCCTGGCCGCAACCCTAATTTTTTTCTCTACCACATTGGTGCTTTGGCAGCCACGGATATCGGCCACCCTTAAACGCACGGTATAACCGCCAGGCTCCAGATAAGTATAATCTACGTTTTTGCCAATCTTTACATCACCATTGCCAAAATCCCAGGAAAAAATGGAACTGCTGTCGTTTTGCTCATACAGGATATTGTTTTGGGTATAAAAACCACGGCCTCTCAAAAACAAGTCGTCGCCAGG
>JANMDF010000034.1:0-19243 GCA_031376145.1 Alphaproteobacteria bacterium | reverse complement strand
CCTGGATTTATTGGCAACCTGGGGCGGATGCTGGGCGATGCCGGTATTAATATCGCAACCTTTAACCTGGGGCGCACGGGCCCGGAACAGGATGCCATCTGTCTGGTTGCGGTAGATCAACCCATACCGGCAGATATGGTTGCCAAAATCCTCGCTATTCCTAATGTGGTGCAAGCCAAAGTCCTTACGTTTGCAGGCTGACAAATGCGGCAATCGCTCCGGGTCTCTGCTGTAGTATGTGTTGTTCTGTCGACCTTACTGACGACACAGTCGGCGAACGCTAAAATTCTGAATATCGGCACTAATCGCTATGAGTTCATTATGAGCCAGCCGGATGTGCCGCTTGCAGGGCTGATGGTGGACACACAACAGGTTCCCAGCACCATTGTGGCATTTGATCACAATCGCAATGTTTATGATATGCAGGTGCGTATTGGTGCTGTGGTCATGAAGCCTCGCGATGAAAATAAACTGTCACCACTGCCCCGCCCGGATGATATTACCTCTATTGGTCAGCCCGCTTATGGCAGTGCCGATATTAACCTGGCATACCTTGCAGATCCCTATGAAGGATATACCTCAAGAAATCTGGGGCGCGCCATAACATCACGCAGTCTGAAAATATGGAAAAAAAACGGTGCTTCATTAAAATTTTCCCTGCCTGCTCCCTATGTTGTGGAGGATGTTGCCCCTACCTTGATTGATCTGGGGCGTGATCAACTGGAAGAAGTTCTATTGCCCATCACCAACGCCAACGAACATACCGCCAGACTTGGCTTGTTTGTTCCCATGGACGACCGCATTGTTCTAGCCGGTCAAAGCGAAGCACTGGCCAAAGATCACTGGTTCAGTCCCATTGGTGCTGCTGATGTCGATGGTGACGGGCAGGACGAAATTATGGCGATTGATGCACCGGACGTGAACGGTTTTCTGATGTTGTTCAGTCTGCAGAATGGCCAACTGATACAGAAAGTGCGCCATTACGGCTATACCAACCATAAAGTGGGTACGCTGTTTACCCATATCCAGGCCATTATGGATATTGATGGTGACAGCCTGCCGGAAATTCTGCTGGCACGTAATGATATGCTAGAGTTTACAGCGGTGAGTTTTGGCAAGGGGTATCTGCAGCGCTTGTTTGAACTCAAGCTTGATGCCGCCATGAACAGTAATATGTATGTTGCTACAAACGCTGCTGGTCAGCCGGTACAGGTTGCGTTCCTGCTGGAAGATGGTAAAGTTGCGATCCTCAGTCTGCTTGCCCCGCCGCCACCGCCAAGCGGCGCACAATAAAAGGATTCGGCATGTCCACGCCCAGCTATGCTTTGTTGCCTGTTGGCCTGCGCGATTATCTGCCCGATGAGGCGCGCCTGCGTACCCGCACCGCCCGTACCATCCGCATGGCCTTTGAAGCCAATGGCTATGACGTTGTGATACCACCATTGCTTGAATTTGAGCCGGGTCTTTATGCCAGCCTTGGCCAGCCATTACCCGATGCTACGTTTCGTGTTACGGATCGTGCTTCAACCCAGATGCTGGCGGTACGCAATGATATGACCCCGCAAATTGCCCGGCTGGCCACGACCCGCCTGCAAGCAGCGCCACGTCCTTTGCGGCTGTGTTACCAGGGCGATATTCTGCGCAGCACTGTTGATGCCATGCAGCCAGATCGGCAGGTGCTGCAGGTTGGCTGTGAACTCGTTGGCAGTACCAGTCTGGCTGCTGATGCTGAGGTGATCCGCCTCGCCGTACATGCCCTTGCAACTGCTGGCCTGGAAGGGATCAGCGTTGACCTGTGCCTGCCATCCCTGCCACGAAGCCTTTTGAAAGACGCAGCACTGAATCCTGATCAATGCCAGGCGATTATCCACGCCCTGCACATGAAAGATACTGCTGCACTGCCAAAGACGTTGCCAGCAGATCAGCAGAAGCTATGGCAGACTTTATTGCAGGCTTTTGGCACACCAGACAGCGTCTTTTCTGCTATAAAAGCGTTGGTATTGCCAGCTCCCGTGCTCGCACTGCTGCAACAGCTGGCTGATCTGGCTGATAACCTCAGTTTTGACAGCAGTATTCACAGCGTGACTGTCGATTTAAGTGAACAGCAGCGGTTCAGTTATCAGGATGGTATCTGTTTCTCTATTTTTGCCAAAGGCTATCGCGGCGAAATTGCCCGTGGTGGTCGTTATACGATTGCCGAAAGCCATGAAACCGCCGTGGGCTTCAGTGTCGCCATTGAACCCTTGTTACGCCTGCTCAACCCGATTTTGCCATTGCCGGTGCTGCTGGTACCGGCCAGCCTATCCCTGGCTGCGCGGCAGTCTTACCAGGAACAAGGCTGGCGCACCATTACCCATCTTGATACTTCGCCATTGGAAACAGCCGCTGAAAAGCATCAATGCCAGGCGTGGCTGGACGGCACCACCATCAGAAAGATAACAGTATGAATAATGTTACCGTCATCGGCGCCCAGTGGGGCGATGAAGGCAAAGGCAAAATTGTTGACTGGCTTTCAGAGCGGGCGGACTGCATCGTACGCTTTCAGGGCGGCCATAACGCCGGCCATACGCTGGTGGTGAACGGTGTTACATACAAACTGCACCTGCTGCCTTCCGGTATTATTCGCCCAAACAAATTATCAATTATTGGTAATGGCGTGGTGGTTGATCCCTGGGCGCTGTTGGAAGAGATTGACCGCATTCAGGCACAAGGTATCCAGGTTACGCCGGAAAATCTTAAGGTGGCCGAGAATGTCACGCTCATTCTGCCGGTGCACCGCACCACGGATCTGGCACGTGAACAGGCACGCGGTAGCGACAAGATTGGTACTACGGGGCGTGGTATAGGCCCCGCATATGAAGACAAGGCCGGACGCCGTGCCATCCGTTTGTGTGACCTGGCTTTTCCTGAAACACTGAAAGACAAACTGACCGGCCTGCTGGCACACCATAATGCCCTGCTGCGCGGCCTGCATGAAGATGAAGTGACTGTAGATGCCCTGTATCATGCGCTGATGGATGTTGCTCCCCGCATCCTGCCCTACAGTGCACCAATCTGGCGGCTGCTGCAGGATGTGGAAGCGGCTGGTAAAAAAGTGCTGTTCGAAGGTGCGCAGGGAGTATTGCTGGATATTAACTATGGCACTTATCCCTTTGTTACGTCGTCACAGACCGTAGCAGCGCAAGCAGCGGCTGGCAGTGGCTGTGGGGCGAAGCACACCGGCTATGTGCTGGGCATTGCCAAAGCTTATACCACCCGTGTTGGCAGTGGTCCTTTCCCGACAGAGCTGCATAACGACACAGGTGAGCACTTAGGCCGCGTCGGTCACGAGTTTGGTACAACCACCGGCCGCAAACGCCGTTGTGGCTGGTTTGATGCCGTGCTGGTACGGCAAAGCGCACAGATTGCCGGTATTGACGGTATTGCGCTCACCAAGCTGGATGTGCTGGATGATCTTGAAGAGATAAACATATGTATTGGTTATGATTATCAAGGGAAAAAGTTGGATTACCTGCCTGCCTCACCGGAAATGCAGGCCGCTGTTACCCCTGTTTATAAAACCTTTGCTGGTTGGCAGTCCGCTACCCATGGTGTACGCGATAAGGCTGGGTTGCCTGCCAGAGCATTAGCCTATATTCAATTCATTGAGGATTTTATCGGGGTACCCATTGCCTTGATTTCTACCAGCCCAAAACGGGAAGATACCATTCTGAATCAGGATGGTATGGCACACTTACTATAGGGAGGCGATCATGACCCGCACCCTGTTTGGCACGGATGGTATTCGCGGACAGGCCAATGTCTACCCCATGACCATCGACATCACCATGCGTCTGGCCATGGCGGCAGCTCTGTATTTTCGGCGTGGCAGCCACCGGCATACGGTTGTGATCGGCAAAGATACCCGCCTATCTGGCTATATGCTGGAACCAGCCCTGGCGGCTGGCTTTACCGCTATGGGCATGGATGTCATCATGACCGGCCCTCTGCCTACACCTGCAATAGCAAGACTAGTGCCAAGTATGCGGGCGGATCTGGGCGTCATGATCTCCGCCTCTCATAATCCATATCAAGACAATGGCCTGAAGCTGTTTGGCCCTGATGGCTATAAACTTTCTGATGATGCCGAACTGGCGATTGAGCAGTTGATGCAGGAAGACTTAAGCCAGCACCTGCCTGCGGCCAACGCCCTGGGGCGTGCACAACGTCTGGATGACGGTCTGGGACGCTATATTGAGAATGTTAAGGCCACGTTTCCCAAGGGCTTGCGCCTGGACGGCCTGAAAATCGTTGTCGACTGTGCCCATGGCGCGGCCTACAAAGCGGCACCCACCGTCTTATGGGAATTAGGGGCAGAAGTCATTCCCATGGGTGTGCAACCCAATGGGGTCAATATCAATGAGCATTGCGGTGCTACGCATCCAAAAGCTATTCAGAAAATGGTGCTGGCCACCCGTGCGGATTTTGGCATTGCCCTTGATGGGGATGCGGATCGCGTCATGCTTGTGGATGAAGGCGGGCATATTCTGGATGGGGATCAGATTCTGGGATTGATTGCCACCTTCTGGAAGCAGCAGGGACTGCTGGCCAACATTGGCATTGTGGCAACCGTCATGTCCAACCTGGGGCTGGAAACTTATCTGCAAAGTCTTGGCCTGCACCTGCACCGCACGAAGGTAGGCGATCGTTATGTCGTCGAAGCCATGCGTCAGCATGGTTATAATGTAGGAGGAGAGCAATCAGGCCATATCGTACTTGGGGATCACAGCACCACCGGCGATGGCCTGACAGCCGCCCTGCAGGTACTGGCTGTACTGGTGCAGCAGCAGAAACCCGCCAGTGCTGTAGCCCGCATTTTTGAACCCATTCCGCAAGTCCTGCGCAATGTTGTCTGCCAAAACGCCAAAGATGTCCTGCGGCATCCTGATGTGCAGCAGGCGATTGCCACTACCGAAAGCAACCTTAAGGGAAAAGGGCGTGTGCTGGTGCGCCCCTCGGGCACCGAACCTCTGCTGCGCATCATGGTGGAGTGTGCAGACCCACAGCTGGTGGATACAACCATTCAACAGCTGGAAAACGTTGTTAGCAGCATCAATACGGTGGTTGCCTGAATGCTGCTACAGCCACGCATCCTGATCATTGCCGGCTCAGATTCCGGTGGGGGTGCTGGCATTCAAGCTGATCTGAAAACCGTAACTATGCTGGGTGGTTATGGTATGACGGCTATTACCGCCCTGACTGCCCAGAATACCCAGGATGTCTACGGCATTCACACCATCCCACCTGCTTTTATCGCCCAGCAGATGCAGGTTTGCATTGATGATATCGGGGTAGATGCGGTGAAAATTGGCATGCTGCATGACGCTGCTGTGATCAATGCCGTTGCAGAAGTGTTGCCCGCTGGCATTCCTTTGGTACTGGATCCGGTGATGGTGGCGAAAAGCGGGGCTGTGCTGTTGGAACCCGCTGCTATTAACGCTCTTAAACAGCGTCTGCTGCCCCTCGCAACTTTGCTCACCCCCAATATTCCCGAAGCTGAACAGCTGACCGGCCTTAAGATCAGTACGGTTGCGGATATGCAGCGGGCAGGGCGTGCTTTGCTGGATATGGGGTGTCAGGCGGTATTGATGAAGGGGGGACACCTGCCGGATGCCATGCTGACGGATGTACTTATTACCCAGGATAGTATAGAATCTTGGCAGGATAGCCGTCTGGACACCTTGAATACCCATGGCACCGGCTGCACATTATCATCAGCTATTGCTACCGGACTGGGTGATGGATTGCCTTTGATTGATGCCGTTGACAAAGCCCGCGCTTTTGTGCGTGCCGCTATGCTGGCTGCGCCTGGCTATGGTAAAGGGTCTGGTCGCCCCATGGGACATGCGCAGGTGCGGTTATGATGCCATACAGCTGGATGGATTACATAATGATGCACAACAACCCTCACCCCGCCCTCTCCCCAGGGGGGAGAGGGAGAAGAAAGAAAGCCCTCTCCCCCCTGGGGAGAGGGTTGGGTAAGGGGTTTGCACGCGTTATCGTATGTTCGTTATCTGTAAGCACCACGCTGCGGTAGGGTACAGATGACAATCGAACCGCCAGTTGAAAAAGAACTAACGGCCAGCACCATGCCGCTGCTGCTGCATCTGGCGGAATTGCGCCGCCGTTTGATTTATTCCGTACTGGCATTGGCTAGTGCCTTTCCGGTGTATATGCTGTATGCACCTCAAATTTATGCATTTCTGGTAGCCCCTCTGGCCGCTACCATGACCCATCCGGAACAGCAGCTAGTGTATACTACCCTGCCGGAAGCGTTTGTGACGTATATTAAAATGGGGCTTTTTACCTCCTTTTGTGTAGCGTTCCCATTTCTGGGTTTTCAATTGTGGCGATTCGTAGCGCCTGGTCTGTATGCCCGTGAACGCGCCATGTTCCGACCATTTCTGATTGTCTCGCCACTGCTGTTTATAGCTGGCTGTGCGCTGGCCTATTATGTTGTGCTACCGCTGGCCTTTCAGTTTTTTACCAGCTTTGAGACCTTGTTATCCACCAGTACCCTGGCACTGGAACTCAACGCCAAGATCAGCCAGTATCTGTCTTTGGTGATTCAGATCATGTTTGGCTTTGGCATCAGTTTTCAACTGCCTCTGGTCATTGTCCTGCTGGGACGTGCTGGTATTGTTACCGTCCCCATGCTGCGCAAAGGGCGGCGATATGCGTTGATTATTATTCTGATTGTTGCAGCCATCATGACACCACCGGATGTGATCAGCCAGATATCATTGGCAGCACCACTGATGCTTCTTTATGAAATCAGTATCATCTGGTTGAAGGCTGGGTTTGCATCGACACAACAATAGTTTCTGGGAATCATTATTGCTGTTGTCAACCAGTACTGTATACATCGTCAGGTCAGTAGCAGAGGCCATATGCACAATCACATCTCCGTCCGCGGGGCGCGGGAACATAACCTGAAGAATGTTAACGTTGATATTCCGCGTAATCAGCTGGTGGTGATTACGGGTGTTTCGGGGAGCGGCAAATCTTCCCTTGCCTTTGATACCATTTATGCCGAAGGCCAGCGCCGTTATGTCGAAAGCCTGTCAGCTTATGCTCGCCAGTTTCTGCAACTGATGCAGAAACCGGATGTGGATACCATTGAAGGCCTGTCACCGGCCATTTCCATTGATCAGAAAACTACCTCAAAAAACCCGCGTTCGACGGTGGGAACGGTCACAGAAATTTACGACTATCTGCGCCTGCTGTTTGCACGGGTGGGTGTACCATACTCACCTGCAACGGGGCTACCCATCACCAGCCAGACGGTCAGTCAGATGGTGGATCGCCTGCTGGACTGGCCGGATGGCAGCAAGCTGTACATCCTCGCCCCTGTTGTGCGTGGCCGTAAGGGTGAATACAAAAAAGAACTGCTGGAGTTGCGCAAAAAGGGTTTTCAGCGCGTTAAAATTGATGGCGTGCTGCATGACCTGGACACCCCACCGGTGCTGGACAAAAACCAGAAGCATGACATTGAAGTGGTTGTTGATCGCATTAAAATTGCTGCTGATGTCAAGACCCGCCTGGCAGACAGCCTGGAAACCGCCCTGAAACTGAGCGACGGTCTGGTATATGCGGAAAATGCCGACAATAATCAGATTACAATATTTTCCGAAAAATTTGCCTGCCCTGTTTCCGGCTTTACCTTGTCCGAGATTGAACCACGGCTGTTCAGTTTTAACAGCCCGCATGGCGCCTGTCCGGTCTGTGATGGCCTGGGGCGTAAGCTGGCTTTTGATGCAGAACTGGTAGTGCCGGATCCCATGCTCTCGTTAAATGATGGTGCGATTGCGCCGTGGGCATCGCCATATTACTTGACCATGCTGGAAAGCGTGGTGCGCCATTATAAGGCCAGCATGCGCTGTCCCTTCAGGGATCTGCCGCAAAAAATACAGCAGGTGCTGTTGCATGGCAGTGGTACTGAGAAGATTGAGATTGTCTACGATGATGGCTTTCGCCGCTACAGTACGAATCGGCCTTTTCCAGGCGTGCTGGCCTATCTGGAAAAACGTTGGAAAGATACCGACAGCGAAACGGTGCGCGAAGAATTGGGAAAGTATCAGATTGCCCACCCGTGTGAAGCCTGCGATGGCCACCGCCTGAAACCCGAGGCTCTGGCCGTAAAAATTGACGGTCTGCATATTGGTAATGTGGTGCAGTTTACCATTGAGCAGGCCAAAGACTGGTTCGCAACACTTGAAGATAAACTCTCAAACAAGGATCAGGACATTGCGCGGCGTATTTTAAAAGAAATCCGCGAACGGCTTACGTTTCTGAATAATGTGGGGCTGGATTATCTTACCCTGTCGCGCAATGCCGGTACGCTGTCCGGCGGTGAAAGCCAGCGTATCCGACTCGCTTCACAGATTGGCTGTGGACTTAGTGGGGTGCTATATGTGCTGGACGAACCCAGTATTGGATTGCACCAGCGTGATAATGATCGGCTGCTGGAGACCCTGAAAAATTTGCGCGATCTGGGCAATACGGTGCTGGTGGTGGAGCATGACGAGGATGCCATACGCACTGCGGACTACCTGATTGATATGGGGCCACTGGCCGGGCGGCATGGCGGTGAAGTGGTGGCACAGGGTACGCCACTGCAAGTCATGCAGGCGACCAACAGTATCACTGCCGATTACATGACTGGCCGACGGTGCATTCCTGTGCCATCCAATCGGCGCAAGGGCAACGGTAAATTCCTGACCCTGAAAGGTGCCAGTGCCAATAACCTGCAACATGTCACGGCGCAGTTTCCGCTGGGTACGTTTACCTGTGTCACCGGTGTTTCGGGTAGTGGTAAATCAACCCTGGTGATTGAAACTTTATTTAATGCCTTGAAAAAAGAGTTGCTGCACAGCCGCACCCGCGGTGGGGCATATGCCAGCCTGGACGGCGTGCAGTATATTGATAAGGTCATTGATATTGATCAGTCGCCTATTGGTCGTACGCCGCGTTCCAATCCGGCAACGTACATCGGTGTGTTTGCTGCCGTGCGCGACTGGTTTACGGGGCTACCGGAATCAAAAGCCCGTGGTTATAAACCTGGCCGTTTCTCCTTTAACGTCAAGGGTGGTCGCTGTGAAACCTGCCAGGGTGATGGGGTGATCAAGATTGAGATGCACTTTCTCCCCGATGTGTATGTCACCTGTGACCAGTGTCATGGCAAACGCTATAACCGCGAAACCCTGGAAGTCCTGCACAAAGGCAAGTCGATTGCTGACATTCTGGATATGACTATTGATGATGCCTTGGAGTTTTTCAGCGGCTTTCCAGCCATTGCCAGCAAACTTACGGTATTACAGCAGGTGGGGCTTGGGTATATCCATCTGGGACAGGCCGCCACCACGCTTTCCGGCGGTGAAGCCCAGCGGGTCAAGCTGGCCAAGGAACTGTCGCGGCGTTCAACCGGAAAAACCCTGTATATTCTGGATGAACCAACCACCGGCCTGCATTTTGAGGATGTGCGCAAACTGCTGGAAGTCCTGCACACTTTGGTGCATCAGGGTAATACTGTGATTGTGATTGAGCACAATCTCGATGTGATCAAAACCGCCGACTGGTTGATTGATATGGGGCCGGAGGGCGGTATTCGTGGTGGTAAGGTGCTGATGACCGGTACGCCGGAAGAGGTGGCCAGTTGTACGGTCAGTCATACGGGAACGTATTTATCACCACTACTCCACAAACCCAGTGCTCTTGAGGCGGTTCCAGCAAAAAATCGTAAATCCGCACTCCGCCCGCTCACCAAAGGAGAGCGGGTTGGGTGATGGGCTAATACGTCATTAATTCTTCATTCTGCTTAAAGCATGTTGAGTAAATCGCTGTGTGCAGCGATTTACTCAACATGCTCTACACCACCACCCGCCCGGCAATAATCGCATCCACTACCGACGGATCGGCGAGGGTTGAGATATCCCCCAGGCTGTCCAGCTCCCCGGCAGCAATCTTGCGTAGAATCCGCCGCATGATCTTGCCGGAACGGGTTTTGGGCAGGCCAACACAGAACTGTATGGCATCAGGCGTAGCGATAGCCCCAATGCGGGTACGCACTGTCTGAATCAGAGATTCTCGTATCGTTTCTGTCGCCTCAACGCCTGCCAGCAATGTCACAAAGACGTAAATTCCCTGTCCTTTAATCGCATGGGGAACACCCACCACAGCGCATTCTACCACATGCGCAACACTGTCCAGCACCGTTTCAATCTCTGCGGTACCCAGGCGATGTCCGGCGACATTGAGCACATCATCCACCCGCCCGGTGATCCAGTAATCACCGTCTGCATCGCGCCGCGCTCCGTCCCCGGAGAAATAATAGCCGGGAAATGCCTTAAAGTACGTCTCTTCAAAACGCGCATGATCGCCATAAATTGTTCTGGCCTGCCCTGGCCAGGAATCAGCCAGGCACAGATTGCCTGTTCCGGCTCCCTCTATCACTGTACCGTCGGTATGCAGCAGGACGGGCTGCAGATCAAACAGCGGCTTTGCCGCCGCCCCTGGCTTCTGCTTTCCCTGTACCGGTGGTGGACTGATCAGAATCCCCCCGGTTTCGGTCTGCCACCAGGTATCGACAATCGGGCATTGACCCAGCCCCACCTTGTCATGATACCATTGCCAGGCATCGGTATTGATCGGCTCACCCACGGATCCCAGCAGGCGCAACGACTGACGGGTACTGCTGACAAGATGGATATCCCCTTCACGCATCAGCGCACGAATTGCCGTAGGTGCGGTATAGAAAATAGTCACCTGGTGACGGTCTATCATCTGCCAGCAACGGCTGGCATCCGGATATGTAGGAACACCTTCAAAAAGTACCGCTGTCGCTGCATTGGCCAATACCCCGTAAACGCCATAGGTATGCCCGGTGATCCAACCCACATCTGCTGTGCACCAGTAAATATCTGCTGGTTGGTAATCAAATACCGTCTGAAAACTGCTGGCCGCATAGACCATGTACCCGCCGGTAGTGTGCAGGATACCTTTCGGTTTTCCCGTAGAACCAGAGGTATAGAGGATAAACAAAGGATCTTCAGCCTGCATTTCCGTTGGGGCGCAGTGGCTGGATGCCTGTTGTGAAAGGCGGGTATAGAACTGATCCCGGGGTGTTGGGGTAATACGGTCAGCACCGCCATTATCCACCACCAGCACGGCTTCAACACTGCTGACGTCTGCAACAGCAGTATCAACAGCAGCCTTGATATCCAGCATCCTACCCGCCCGCCAGGCCGCATCAGCAGTAATCACCAACCTGGCACCACAATCCTGAATACGTCCACCCAACGATTCTGCCGAGAATCCGGCAAACACCACCGAATGTACCGCGCCAATACGCGCACAGGCCAGCATGGCATAAACCGCCGCTGGTATCATGGGCAGATAAATCACCACGCGATCCCCCTTACCCACTCCCAGCTGTTTTAAGACATTGGCCATACGGCATACATGATCATGCAGTTGCTGATAGGTAATATGCTCTATCCGCGTCCCATCATCATTCTCCAAGATGTAAGCAATGCGGTCTGCATGCTGGGGCAAATGCCGGTCAATGCAGTTCACACTGGCGTTCAACGTACCATCTTCATACCAGGCAATGTGTACAGGTGTGGTGAAACGGGTATTTTTTACCCGCGTGTATGGCTTTATCCACTGCAGGCATTGCCCCTGCTGACGCCAGAACGATTCAGAATCCTGTGTGGGCTGCTGCATGGCTTGTCTCCGTTGTTGAAAACTTCAGCTTATGCCGCAAGCATGACTTGTTTCAAGAGCGCAGATGTTTTATTCTAAAGAGTATGTCACGTGCCAAAACCCGCACCGTTGAACTGTCGTTCAACTTTATCGAGGATCCAAAACCACACCGGCCGTGTGATTATCCCGGCTGTGGCGAGCATGGTGAGCACCGTGCCCCAAAATCCCGTGACAGTCTCAACGACTATTACTGGTACTGCCTGGAGCATGTCCGCGACTACAACACGCAGTGGGATTTCTATCGCGGCATGAGCCCGGATGATATTGAACGCGCCATGCGTGATGATGTAACCTGGAATCGCCCTACCTGGTCGTTTAATGGGAAGAAAGTTAATGAACGCGCTTCCATCCTCGATCGGTTACGCGCCTATTTTGGCCCCAGTTTTTTCTCAGAGGACAGCCGTCAGCACCGGCAATCTTTCACGCCGCAGGATGCCGGCATGCTGCGCGAGTTGAAAGAAGCCATCATCACCATGGAAATGCACCCCAGCAATGATATGCGGTTCAGTGCCATTCAGCGGCAATACCGCATCCTGGCACGACAGTATCACCCTGATAATGTCAGCAATCAGGGGCAAAGTGATGAACGCATGAAAAAGATCAACCAGGCCTATGCCGTGGTCAAGCATCATAAAGATTTATTTAAGCCCTGATATATTTTGTCATTCTGAGGCGTAGCCGAAGAATCCCCTGTCGCACCGGCTTCTCTGGAAAACCTTCAGGCTGGCAATTGCCCAGCAGCAGCTGTACACGATCAATCCGGCAAACAGTACGTCACTGAGGAAATGCGCCCCGAGTGCCATGCGACTGTAGCCAAACAGCAACCCTGTGGCCGTTGCTGCCAGCAACCAATACCGCCGTCCCCGCGCTGTGGTTGCAAGAAAGGCAAAGGCAAAAACCACAAACCCACCAGATGCATCACCGGAAGGAAAAGAGCAGTTGCGCACACATTGATCACTGGGTTGCAGAACCGGTGTAAACCGCTTGTCACCGCCGAACTGTTCTATCTGTCGTGGGCGTGCGCGATCCCAGTGATCCTTAAAGAGCGCATTCACCACCAGCCCGGGGCCAATGGCCAGGCAGGCCAGCATATAGACCAGTGGCCGCCAGTTGTGGTGCTGCCAGGAAATCCAGGCTGTCCAACCTGCAAACAGCAGTAACAGGGGCGTCAGGCCTTTGGTGAGCACCTGGAAAAACAGCTGCTGCTTAGCGGGAAAGGTTTTTGTGGCGGGATCATAGAACCAGGCTGCCGCCTGCAGGTCAAGGTGCGGCCAGATCATAAAAACCCCGCCCACCAACACATAGAGGCCAAGAAGGATTACCAGTTCGGTATTAATAGACCTCATCAAGGCTGACACCCCAGATATAATCATGATGGATCCAGCCTTCATACCCTGATACATTGATTTCGCACCAACCATCACGGCAGGTTTTCAGGGATGCCGCAACCGTTGTCTGCAGCTTCACGACCGGCAGTGCGTTATAAGACGGCGCACGCCGCAGGGTAAAACCCTCCTGCAACACCAGTATCGTGCGATTACCACTCAGAATGGATTGATGCACCCAGCCCTCGATACCTTCGTAATCTCTTATTTTCCGCCAGTTATCATACTCAGCGATAATTTCCACCGGCATCTGGGCGCGGGTGAATACCCAGTCAATGGGATAGCGTTTCCCAGGCCCCGTGCGCACATTGGCCTCACCACTTTTTAACGACGCAAAGCGCGGCATGGGCAGACCAGTCACCGGGCCTTTTTCCGCAGCCAGCACTGGCAGGGCTATCATGATGGAGAGTATCAATGCACAAAGGCGAAGGATCATTTTCGTATTCATCTGTTATTATGGCACTTACACGATACAACGGTTCCGTCATCCTGAGCGAAGTGAAGGATCTTGATAATTTTGAGATCCTTCACTTCGTTCAGGATGACAACACTATTTCGCGTAGGTTCTGTTATCATCGCCGACACACCCTGCAGTGAGGATCACGGTGCACTGTAAAGGGCTGTATCCTGCCTGTCAATGTATCCACCTGCAGCATATCGGTGGTGACGGGAAAACCCATAACATACTGCATGATCATGCTGACCTGTAACCCCGCAATAACACCCGCTGCCGCACCCACCACACCGGCTTCCGCACAGTTCTGCAGATCTTCAGCGTCTTCCACGCCAGGATACAGGCAGGCAAGGCATGCGGTATTCTGCGTAACAGCCAGAACCTGCCCGCGCCAGCCACGCACTGCGGCACTGAATAGCGGTTTTTGTGCAGCAACAGCCAGCTGGTTGATCAGCATCCGGGTTTTGAAGTTGTCACTGCCATCAGCAATCAGATCATAGCTGCTCAACAGACCTGCGTCCTGTTCTGTAAAGCGACGTGGGTAGCGGTTTAACAACACATCGGGATTCATTAAGGCCAGATGTTCACACGCCACGTCAACCTTCAAACGGCCAACGTCCTGTGTAGTATACAGCGTCTGCCGTGCCAGATTGCTGAGATCAACCACATCATCATCCATGATACCAAGTGTCCCAATCCCCGCCGCTGTCAGCCAGGTTAACGCCGGGCAGCCCAGTCCTCCTGCGCCGACATACAGCACGCGGGCGTTCAGCAGGGCTTTCTGCCCCTTGCCACCAATCTCCGGCAGCAGTATCTGGCGGCTGTAGCGTTGTATCTGGTCTTCACGCATGGCCAGATACAGAGCCAGTATCGCAATGTTCACGAATACTGCAAACGGCGCACTTTGGATTGCGGGCTGTACACACATAACGACCATGCAGAATTAGCCAATGATGGGCATGTAATTGAAAGTGTTTCGGGATCGCTTTTTCAAGCCCCAGTTCTACCGCCAGCGGTGTTTTACCCTTGGCTAGTCCCGTGCGATTACTGATCCGAAAAATATGGGTATCCACCGCCATGGTGGGCTGACCAAAGGCCACATTCAGGACAACATTGGCAGTTTTACGCCCCACGCCTGGCAGGGCTTCCAAGGCTGGGCGATTATCCGGTACCTGGCCTTGATGTTGATCGATTAACTGCTGGCATAACGCCATGATGTTTTTTGCTTTACTGTTAAACAGGCCGATGGTCTTGATGTATTGCTTTAAGCCATCTTCACCCAATGCCAGTATAGCTTCAGGTGTATCGGCAACAGCAAACAGGGACTTTGTTGCTTTATTCACGCCTTTATCGGTGGCCTGGGCAGACAGCACCACTGCCACCAGTAACGTGAAAGGGTTATGGTATTGTAGCTCCGTCTGTGGTGTCGGATTCGCAGCTTCCAGAATACGGAAGATGGATGCGGCTTTGCTGATAGACTTTTGTAAGGATTTTGCCATACCTTTAGAGCGCGTTGCGTAAATCGCTGTGTGCAGCGAGAAAGGTTAGTTTTTGAGAACCGGAAGCGCAAGTGTATACCACATACATGCGAACCGGAAGCGCAGAAAATGACCTTTCGCAGCAAACAACAGTAGATTTAATCAACACGCTCTAAACTTACACAATCATAGATCATTCAGCAATGCCACAGAACATTCTCCTGATTCTTGTCCTGGCCATATGCTGGGGTAGCTCTTTCCCCCTGAATCACCTGGCCGCTGAAACACTGCCACCCATGACCATGACAGCCGCACGCCTGCTGATTGGCTTAGGCTTACTGGCCTTGTATCAGGTGTGGCAGGGGCAATCTCTGCGCCTGTCAAAAGCTGCACGATTGCCCTGCCTGCTTATGGCCATTCTGGGCAATGTCATTCCGTTTTACTGCATCAGCCTGGGACAACAGCAGGTTCCCGCCGCTGAAACATCCCTGATGATTGGTCTGGTGCCTATCTTTACCCTGTTGGCTGCCCATTGCTGTCTGGCTGGAGAAACGTTGACCCTACGTAAAACAGTGGGTGCGGGCATTGCCTTTACCGGACTGCTCTGGCTGTTTGCGCCACAGCTGAACGGGAGCAGCGATACACCGTGGGTGTCCTATGGCTGGGTGCTGGCGGCAATGACCGGGTTTACCGTGATGAATCTGCTCAGTAGCTGGGCAAGTACGCGATTGCAGGGCAGTGACAGCCTGGCCTACGGCATGACGCTGTATGCCGTGCCGATTGCCCTGGTGATGGCGTATATGCTGGAGCAAGCAGATTATACAGGCTTTACTAACCGTGAGGTCTCTTTGCTGGTATTGCTGGGCTGTATCCCGACAGCTTTGGCCAGCATTCTGTTCTTTCAGGTGGTGACACGCATCGGTACAATTGGCATTGCCATGGCTAATAACCTGGTGCCGGTTTTTGGTATCACCATGAGTGCGCTTTTACTAAAACAGTCGCTGGAAGCGCGGCTGCTGTCGGCAGGTATATTAATTGTGCTGGGACTTATTGTCGCCCAGGGACAGACAAAAAAACTTTAACCCTGCAAACTAACCCTGGCGAACCTTGAAGCGCGGGTTGGTTTTGTTAATCACATAGATGCGTCCTTTCCGACGAATCATGCGGCAATCTTTATGACGGTTTTTCAGGGTTTTCAGGGAGTTTACGATTTTCATAGTCTTACACTTTCGATCAGAGCGTGCGTTTATAGTCGATTCCGACAGAAAGGCAAGTGTTTATAAAAATCCATTGCCCTGCGTAGTTCCTGCTTCTATGTTAGGCAGCAGTCCTGTCCATAAATGCTTTCAGGTACATCATGAACATCGCCATTATTGGAACAGGCATTGCGGGAACAGGCATCGCGCACTTGCTGCACCCGCATCACAATATTACTGTTTATGAGAAAAATGACTATACTGGCGGGCACAGCCGTACCATCATGGTGAACACCCCAGACGGGGCTGTTCCGGTAGATACGGGATTTATTGTCTTTAACGAACGCAATTATCCGCTGCTCACGCGTTTATTCGCGCATTTGCAGGTGCCCACCACCAAAACGGATATGTCTTTCGGTGTGGATATTGACCAGGGGTGGCTGGAATATGGCACATACCATAAACTGGCCGGTCTGTTTGCTCAGAAACGCAACCTGTTACGGCCAGATTTTATCAGCATGCTGCGGGATATTCTGCGGTTCAATAAACAGGCAAAAGCCTATCTGGATGCGGGCACATCGTTAACCTTGGGTGAACTCATCCAGGAAATGCGCCTGGGGCAGTGGTTTCAGGACTATTATTTGCTGGCCATGGGGGCAGCGATCTGGAGCACCCCGCTACAGGACATGCCGGCATTTCCTGCCGAAACATTCCTGCGTTTTTTTGATAATCATGGATTGCTCACCATTGCTGACCATCCCCAGTGGTATACCGTTTCGGGGGGCAGCCGTGAATATGTCAACCGTATCACTGCCCCCTTTAAACATCGGATTAAAAATCATTGCGGTGCAGTCCAGGTTATCCGACAGGCAACGCATGTTGATGTCATTGACACACATGGGATCACAACTGCCTATGATCAGGTGGTTTTTGCCTGCCACAGCGATCAGGCAGTAAGCCTGCTTGGCAATCCAACGCCCATTGAGCAGGAAGTTCTGGGCAGTATTCGCTATCAACCCAATACCATGGTGTTGCACAGCGACACCAGTTTTATGCCGCGCCGTAAAAAAGCATGGGCGAGCTGGGTGTACCAGGGATCCAGACAACAACATGGAAACGGTTCCCTGTCCTTAAGTTACTGGATGAATAATCTGCAACCACTGGTCACCGGGCAAACGATTCTGGTGACACTGAATCCTGGCAGAGCACCACAATCGGACTTAATCCATGATCACTATGATTTTGAACACCCCGTGTTCGACGCAGCAGCTGTTGCTGCACAGGCGCGTATTCCAGAAATACAGGGGACTGACCGCATCTGGTTCTGTGGTGCCTGGCAGCGCTATGGGTTTCATGAAGATGGCCTGTTAAGTGCCATACAGGTTGCGGAACGCATGGGGATTACGCCTGTATGGATGTAATGCCCTATATCCTCAAGGGTAATGTCATGCACGCCCGGCTACTGCCCAGAAAGAACCGTTTTACATATCGCATCTATTATCTGGTACTCCCACTTGCCTTGCTCTCCGGCAGGCGCAGCCTGAATGGCCTGGCACTGGAGCGTTTCAGCCCCTTAAGTTTTTATAGCAAAGATCATGGCGCACGCCTGAAAAACACTGACCTGCAGCCCTGGATCAATGCCATCCTTACCCAGTATGGCTTTCAGGATGTTGTCCAGCATGTAACCCTGATCAGTCTGCCAAGGGTGCTGGGCTATGTTTTTAATCCCGTCAGTTTTTGGCTGTGTCTGGATCAACAACAGCAGATTCGCGCCGTAGTATGCGAAGTACACAATACTTTCGGGGAGCAGCACAGTTATTTATGCGCCCATCCCGATCATCGCCCCATTCTAGCAGGGGACATCATCAGGGCGGAAAAACTGTTTCATGTTTCCCCTTTTTTGGAACGTGAGGGGTATTATACATTTCGTTTTGTGTGGCAACCACCTGGCAGCTTTGGTGCCTGGATTGATTTTTATGAGGGTGCGGGTCAAAAAACATTACTGACGTCTTTAACCGGACGCTTAATACCCATGTCGAGAAAAACGTTGCGCCAGGTATTCTGGACGCATCCCATGGTTACACTCAAGGCCATTATGCTGATTCACTGGCAGGCCTTAAAAATCATCAGCAAAGGCATTGCATATATTAAAAAACCGTTACAACTGAAAGAGCGGGTCAGTACTTCGGAAAACATTACAAAAATGTAACAATACCGCAAGGCTATTGTAAAGTGCTCACCCTATAGTGCATCTTACAATAACGTGGAAGCCCTATGTTTTACCAGGCATATGCTGATAAATTCTTTAAAATCTTTCACCGTGCCCAGTACGGTGCGCTGACGGTAACAACCCCCGATGGCCAGGTACGTTCCTTTGGTGGACAGTATCCTGGTGTAACTGCCGCAATGCAGATTCATGACTGGCGTACGATTACGTCGTTTGCTGCCAAAGGCGATACAGGACTGGCAGAATCTTACCGTGACGGGTGGTGGACAACCGATGACTTATGTCTGGTACTGCTATTTGGTTTGGAAAATGAAACCCTGTTAAAACCTGTTTTGCACGGGCATACCTTCAGTAACTTTGTGGCGCGTATCCTGTATACGTTGCGGCAGAATACTTTGCGTGGAAGCCGCAGGAATATCGAAGCACACTACGATCTCGGCAACGCTTTTTATCAGTTATGGCTCGATCCGACGATGACCTATTCATCCGCACTGTATCATAACGATAATGAGTGTCTGCAAACAGCACAGCACAATAAATATGATCGCCTTCTTGACCGGCTGGAAAGCAGATCCGGTACATTACTGGAGGTTGGTTGCGGTTGGGGTGGATTTGCTGATCGCGCCGTGCATCGTGGTGACAATGACTATGCGGTCAAAGGGATAACCTTGTCACATGAACAGCATGCCTATGCCTGCCAG
>JANMDF010000295.1:0-5209 GCA_031376145.1 Alphaproteobacteria bacterium | reverse complement strand
GAGAGGGAGAAGAAAGAAAGCCCTCTCCCCCTTGGGGAGAGGGGTGGGTGAGGGGTTTGCGTCATTGCATGTTGATTGGTTTTAAGACCACCGTCGATCACTGGGAACATGAACGCCAACGGCGTCCAGGGCGCGGATCACCGTGTAATCCACCATCTCTTCCAGCGTTGCTGGTTTGGCGTAAAAAGCAGGCACGGGCGGCATAATCGTTGCGCCTATTTCAGCAGCGGTAACCAGATTACGTAAATGGCCAAGATGCAGGGGGGTTTCGCGTACCATCAGGATCAGGGGGCGTTTTTCCTTTAACGTTACATCAGCAGCACGACTGACCAGGGTTGTGGTGACGCCGGTAGCAATTTCCGCCAGGGTTTTTACAGAACATGGCGCAATGATCATGCCGATGTTCTGGTAAGACCCACTGGCCACACAGGCCGCCATGTGTTCGCTGCCATGGCACTGCGTTGCCAGTGCCTTGATGTCTTTAATTTTCCAGTCGGTTTCATGGGCAGCCGTGACTTCGGCATATTTACTCATGATTAAATGCGATTGTATATCAAGGTTTTGCAGGATCTGCAGCAGGCGGATGCCATAGATTGTGCCAGAGGCACCGGTCATGCCCACAATTATTTTTTTTGTCATAAAACCATCATAATGATTAACGTTGAAAGCCTTTGCCCGCCTGAATTTCTGGCACAGTCAAGAGGAAAAATGAACAAAATTTTCACCTATGCCCGTGAAAAATATTGATTTTTGCGATGCAAAATATTATAAATATCCTATGTCTGCGCGGACAGAAAACCTTCCAAAAAGTGTACCACTGGCAACCATTGTCAGCATCGGTTCATAAATCATAATCAAGGGAAATGTTTATCATGTATCTTTCGCGTTTGAAGAGCCTGCAAGAAAAGCACCAGCAACTTGAGCATATGCTTTCTATTGAAGAACAGCGGCCACATCCAGATGAAATTCGGCTGCGCCAGCTGAAAAAGCAAAAACTCCAGATCCGAGATGAAATGTTAACCTATGAAACGGCGGAGGCTGCATAATAAAAAGCACAGATCTACATTGGTGTATCAATAGATAAATATACTGCAACCATTTAATATGGTTCACATCAGGCTTCTGCTCTTGCGAGCAGAAGCCTTTGTTGTATTGTATAGGAACCTCTCCAAAAGCCCCCTGTCATTCTTTCGCTACGCTCAGGACAGGCTCTGAACGAAGTGAAGGATCTCTTTGTCATTATTGAGATACTTCGCTACGCTCAGTATGACACTACCCCCTTTTGCAGAGGTTCCTATATAAACCAGCGTTGGTTTGTGTTTAAAGCCGGAACCCTTCGCCCAGATACACCTGGCGCACGGCGGCATCATCCACGATTTCCTGTGGCGCACCTTCTTTCAGGATGCGTCCTTCAAAAATAATATAGGCGCGATCAACAATATCCAGGGTCTCGCGGACATTGTGATCGGTGATCAGTACGCCAAGGCCGCGATCCTTTAATTGCGCAACCAGTTGCCGAATGTCGTGCACGGCAATGGGATCAATACCGGCCAGGGGTTCATCAAGCATGATAAAGCGGGGATTGCTGGCCAGTGCCCGTGCAATTTCCACACGTCGCCGCTCCCCACCGCTTAAGGCCACGGCGGGTGTATCGTACAGATGCGCGATAGAAAATTCTTCCAGCAGCTGTTTCAGGCGCACCCGGCGATGTGTGTGGTCAGGCTCGTGCAGTTCCAGAACGGCCAGAATATTGTCAGCAACGCTCATGCCACGAAAAATGGATGCTTCCTGGGGCAGGTAGCCAATGCCCAGTTGCGCCCGGCGATACATGGGCAGTGGGCTGATATCCTGTTTATCCAGAAAGATCTGTCCCTGATCCGGTTTGATCAGGCCGGTAATCATGTAAAAACAGGTGGTTTTACCGGCACCGTTGGGCCCCATCAGGCCAACGGCTTCCCCTGGTTTCACATATAGGCTCACATCCTTGACAACACGCCGCTGCTTGTAACTTTTCTGCAGATGCCTGGTGTTCAGTCCGACATGCGGCAGGGGGATAACGCTGGCGGTCATGGAGTGGCTCCGCCTAAACTGTTAAAATTCAGTGTACCCTTCACTCTGCCGCCAGTACCGTTGCCACTGGTTGCCGTGTTAGTATTGATCAGGCGGCTGACGCCGGTTTTCAGGTTCAGCTCAGCACGATTGCCTTGCAGTTTGTTTGTCCCTTTTTCCAGCACGACATTGCCGGTCATGATGGCAAGACCGGTACTGGCGTTGTAGACAGCATGGTTGCCGCGAATGGATTCACTGACCGTTGATGCCAGAACATCACCGCTGGCTTCGATCTGCTGCACGGCAACGCGCTGCAGTTGCCCGCCGGGCTGTGTTCCAGGCTTAAGCGTAACGCGCAGCGTGTTTGCACGCAAACTGTTGCTGCCCTGGGTCACTACGGGGCGGCCTGTCGCAATCGCCAGGCGTTTCGCCTGCCAGTACTCGACTTTCTCATTGGCGACCAAATGCATGTCTTTGCTGCGAATCGTGATGGGACCACCACTGAGCAGAAAATAACCGCTGGCGGTTTCATACCGTGCGGCTCCGGCACGGATCTGTTCCTGATCGGTATCAATTCTGACGTTGCCTTTGGCATAAAAACGGGTGATCCGAGTTTGTCCGGTTGCGCCCTTGCCATAGCTGGCACCGATTTCATCGGCTTCAATACTCACATTGCCCTGGGCAACGCGGGCTCCACCTCTGGCAACGTAAGACTGGTTGTTGCGCTGCCATTCAATGCCATTACTGGCCTTTAATTCTACCCCACCGGGCAAGGGAATGCCTGGCAGCGGAATCTGTGCCTGTGCCAAAGCTGGCGCGAGCAGGGCAGTGATGGAAAGAGACAGGATGTTAGAACGGAAGGACATGCTGGCTGGAACGCAGGATTAGGGTTGTATTTCCTTGAAACAGGATTCGTTGCCCCTCGTCAAGGATCTCTATGCCTGCCGCCGTAATTTCACCACTTTCTGCCGATACATTTACTGGCTGACGGGTGTAGGCAGTTTTACGCACAGTATCGATGTGCAGCGATGTTGCCTGCAGGTGGTAGGTATCACTGGCATCAACATAGACGTTTTCAGATAACAGCATGATTTTGCTGTTATCGCTGTAATGCGCCCGCCCTGCTTTAAATGTCATGGGCGGATGGCCGTTAAGATGCAGTGTTCCGGTTACGGTTTCTGCGGTAAAATCGTGGCTATCCCCCAGCATTTGCAGAGCATTCGTGGCGGTAATAGCAATCATGTCGTTATTTGATCCAAACGCCTGTAATCGGGGTTGCGAAATGCGGATGCTGCCTTCTGCCGCAGATTTAGCAATGTTTGCTGGTAAACTGAGGCGAAACGTTGGTGGTGTATATTGTGTGTAATGCCAGATTAAAGACGCAATTGTAAGCAAAACACATATCACCAGCCCATGGCGGGCGTTACGCCAACGGCGGCTATATGAGGCAGCGTTCAGGTGCATTGATGCGTGCAATGCTATACCAGGCCAGCTTTAAGGCAGTCGTGGATATGCAGCAGACCGACGGGCTTTTTATGACGATCAACAACAAACAGGGTGGTAATACGTCGCTCATTCATCAAGGCTACAGCTGAAACTGCCAGGAGGCGGGCTTCAACAGTCACCGGGTTTTTGCTCATCACGGCTGCCGCATCCCGTTCGACCAGGTTATTGGTGAGATTGCGGCGTAAATCACCATCGGTTATCACACCAGACAACACGCCCGCATCATCAACCACGCCGACACAGCCAAAACCCTTGGCGGACATCTCCAGGATTGCTTCCAGCATGGGCGTATCAGCTGACACCAGCGGCAGTGTATCAACCCCATGCATCAGTTCCTGCACCCGCAACAGGTTGCGTCCAAGTTTGCCTCCGGGATGGAACTGCTTGAAATCCTCATGCGAGAAGCCCTTTTTCTCCAGCAGCGCAATGGCAATGGCATCGCCCAGTGCCAGCATCATGGTTGTCGATGTCGTGGGCGCGAGACGCAACGGACAGGCCGGCTCTGCTTCAGGTAACTGCAGCACGATTCTGGCCGCCTGCCCCAGCAGGCTGCCTGGGTTGCGGGTTATTGCCACCAGGGGGATATTACGTCTGGCGCAATATTGCAGAACCCCGGATAACTCACTGGTTTCCCCCGATTCTGACAATGCAATGACGGCATCATTTTCGGTAATCATGCCCAGGTCGCCATGACTTGCTTCAGTGGGATGCACAAAAAATGCCGGTGTACCGGTAGACGACAGCGTTGCTGCAATCTTATGCGCAATATGACCACTTTTGCCAATACCGGTTAAGACCACATGGCCTTTAAGGCTGGCAAGCAGTTCAATACTCTGGCTGAAGGTAGCATCCAGGCTTTCTGATAGCAGGCGCAGGCCGTCCGCTTCAATTTTCAGGACACGGCGAGCCGACAGGCGGTAATCGCCTGCAGCAGAAGTTTCTTGAGCTGATGATGATGTGTCCATTCGGGTTCTCCCCTTAATTTATCGTTAACATAACATAAGATCATTGAAATTCCAATTGCATTCCGGCACAAGCCGCGCATGCAACACAAGGTTTTTATTGCGCTGGGCAGTAATCTGGGTGACCGGCAGGCAAATCTGCTGGCAGCCATAAACGATATGCGTGCGTATATACACATTAAGGCCGTTTCACCGAGCATTGAAACAGACGCAATGTATGTCACCGATCAGCCAGCCTATTGCAACATGGTACTTGCTGCCGAGACAGATCTTGCGCCTTTAGTCTTATTAAAGGTGTTGCAGGCCATTGAGCATCAGCATGGCCGCACGCGGGAGGTGCGGTATGGTGCTAGAACATTAGATCTGGACATACTGTATTATGATGATCTTGTCATGCATACGGATGACCTGATTATTCCGCATCCGCGATTGCATGAGCGGCGGTTTGTTCTGGAGCCATTGGCCTCTATTGCACTGGATTGGAAGCATCCTGTAACTGGGAAAACAACAGGTGATATGCTGCGTGATTTATAGTTGGTTGAATGATTAACTGCATGACGCAGTGCGGTTAAGTGTACATTTAACTACGACTTACGCAAAATAACGAGTTTTTCGTCTTCCCGGCGGAAGCCGGGATCCAGAATCATCTGTTTTTGCTGGATTCCGGCTTCCGCCGGAAAAACGGATAGTTA
>JANMDF010000294.1:0-2760 GCA_031376145.1 Alphaproteobacteria bacterium | reverse complement strand
GCCCTGGGTGAGGGGCAATATTTGCATCATTGTATAATCATTTTGCTATACGATTTGTTAACGATCCCGCATTAGACTCTGTTCTACATAAGAAAGCTACACAAAATGTGGCGCATGTGGGGGGAGAACAGCGGTGGAAATGCGCCGTCTTTTTAAGCGGTTATGCTATCAGGATGCCATGGATCAGGCGCAGGAATTCTGTGTGTATCAACTGGATGCCGGCGCAACATATGCCGTATCCGCCGCACAGTTTAAGCGCGCTGCCGATTTATTAAAACAGAATCAGATTTTCCACACCCGCCGTACCATGGGCTTAAGCTCCTTATCGCTCAGCAGCTTGACCATTAACGACCCAGAGCAACTGGAAGTTTTTGATATGCTGTTCGGTGAGCCAGCCGAGACAGAAATTATTACCATGCCGGTGGCCTACCCCCACCAGGCGGCAAAACGTCCGGTTCCCAATTAAACATATGGCGGATGCAAATTTACCCGTAGCCAGTACACCTGCCGGTTTACCCGCAGCGGGTAATGGTGGCCAGAAAATGGGTGCCAGCCCCAGCATGATGTGGATGAAGGGACTGGCCAAGCGTGGTGATATTGCCCTTGGTTTTGGCTTATTACTTATCCTGTCTATTTTGATTCTGCCTATGCCGGTATGGTTGCTGGATGTAGGGCTGGCCTTATCCTTCATGCTGGCGGTGCTGGTACTGATGACGGTGTTAATGATTGATAAGCCGCTGGATTTCAGTAGTTTTCCTACCATTCTGTTAATTGTCACCATGTTGCGGTTGGCACTCAACATGGCCTCCACCCGCTTGATTCTGAGCCAGGGGCACGAGGGTACGCATGCGGCTGGGCATGTGATTGAAGCCTTTGGTAATTTCCTGATGCAGGGCAACTTTGTCATCGGGATTATTGTCTTTGCCATTATTCTTATTGTAAACTTTATTGTTATTACAAAGGGTTCCGGGCGTATTGCCGAGGTTTCAGCACGCTTCAGTTTGGACGCCATGCCAGGTAAGCAGATGGCCATTGACGCGGATTTATCCGCTGGTCTGATTAATGAAGAAGTGGCCAAAACCCGGCGTAAGGAACTGGAAGATGAAAGCACCTTCTTCGGTTCCATGGATGGTGCGGCAAAGTTTGTGAAGGGTGATGCCATTGCCGGTCTGTTAATCACCTTTATCAACGTGATTGCTGGTATCGTTATTGGTGTGATGTACCATGATGTTGAGCTTGCTGAAGCCGGAAGAACCTATACTTTCCTGACCATTGGCGATGGTCTGGTAACCCAGATTCCGGCACTGATTGTGTCCATAGCTGCTGGTATGCTGGTTACCAAGGCAGGCGTGCGCGGCTCTACGGATAAGGCGGTGTTTGCACAGTTAAGCGGCTATCCCTCTGCTTTGGGGATGAGTTCGTTACTGATGTTCGGTATGGGCTTGATGCCTGGTATTCCAACCACCATTTTCATGGCGATGTCCTTACTGGCTGGTGGCACGGCGTACAGTATGCGCAGTAAATTTAAGAAGGCGGCTGATGCAGTGACAACCGCCAGCCAGCAGAAAGCCACCGCCAGTGCCGAACAGGCCAAAGCCGATGAACCCATTGGCAAGGCATTGCGCATTGACAGCATTCGCCTGGAACTGGGTTACGGCTTGCTGTCACTGATTAACGGTGATTATGGCACGAAATTACCAGATCAGATTAAGGCATTGCGTCGCCAGCTGGCCAGCGAGATTGGTTTTATTGTCCCATCCGTGCGTATTCAGGATAACCTGCAACTGCCAGGTCAGCAGTATGTGATCCGTATCAAGGAAATTGAAAGCGGCAAGGCCGATATTAAGCCAGGCATGTATCTGGTGATGGATCCCCAGGGTAAGCCCCTGGATATGGGTGGTGAGCCTACCACCGAGCCTACCTTTGGTCTGCCTGCCATGTGGATCAGTGAGGCGCAGAAGGAAGAAGCAATTTTCAAGGGCTTGACGGTGGTTGAGCCGGCCACCGTCCTGATTACCCATCTGACTGAGATTATTAAAGATAATATGGCTGAATTGCTCTCGTATGCTGAAACACAGAAACTGCTCAGCGAAGTTGATGAAGATCATAAAAAACTGGTTGCCGATGTGGTACCGGATAAAATTTCCGTAGGCGGATTACAGCGTGTTTTGCAAAACCTGCTGAATGAGCGGGTGAGTATTCGCGATTTGCCGGCCATTCTGGAAGGCGTTGCCGAAGCCACCGGCCAGACGCGCAATCTGACTATGATTACCGAGCATGTCCGCATGCGTCTTAACCGGTATATTTCAGAGACGGCTATAGGTGATAAAGGCTTTATCCCGATTGTGGTGTTATCCAGTGAGTGGGAAACCGCTTTTGCGGAATCGCTGATTGGTAATGGCGATGATAAACAACTGGCCATGGCACCCAGCAAGTTACAGAATTTCATGACCAAAACCCGTCAGACGTTTGAACGGCACGCAACCCTTGGTGAGTTTCCGGTGTTAATGACATCACCGGCGATTCGTCCTTATGTCCGTTCCATCATTGAACGCTTTCGCCCAGCCACCGTGGTGCTGTCGCAAAATGAAATTCATCCTAAGGTTAAGATTAAAACCGTGGGGGAGGTATAGCAAAATGCTGCCATAGACATCACACTATAAACCTGCCCCAAGATGAACCCCAGCCTTCGCTGGGGATTCGAGCAGGTGTTGCGTCACATTCTTGCGAATCCCCAGCGAAGGCTGGGGTCCATCGTCC
>JANMDF010000293.1:0-5317 GCA_031376145.1 Alphaproteobacteria bacterium | reverse complement strand
GTGGCATCAAAACCGATATAGCCGGTGATGTTCTGGGCTGCGGCCAGTGCATCCAGCCCCTCAAGATCGGTACCCTGATGGATATAACCGCGCTGCTGTAAGATGTTTAAAAATTCAGATTTCATGGTTGCCTGCATTGGTGCGGCACCGTACACAAGAATACATGACGCAACAACAGTTTTTGAGCGTTGGCCTGATGAGCGGCACGTCTGCCGATGGTATTGACGTGGCCGTTATCCGTACCGACGGCGCTTCCAGCGTTGAGCGACTGGGGGGGATAAGCATCCCCTATAACACTGCCATGACCAAAGCCTTGCTGCAGGCGGCAAGTGACCACACAGCCGCGCCTGATCTCATTACTGCATTAACCCACCTGCATGCCGAAGCCGTCAGTCAGGGGTTAGCCAACGCTGAGATTTTAGCGCGAGATGTTGATATCATTGGTTTTCATGGCCACACCATCGACCACGCCCCGCAGGAAAAACGCACGGTGCAGATTGGTGACGCAGCGCTGCTGGCGCAATTATGTCAGTGTGATGTTGTCGGGGATTTTCGGCAGAACGATGTTGCCAGCGGTGGCCAGGGGGCACCATTGGTGCCGATCTATCACCAGGCACTGGCGCAGGATTTACCCAAGCCCCTGGCCGTGGTGAATATTGGCGGCGTAGCCAATGTCACGTATATTGATGCGAGTGAACATTTACTCGCATTTGATACGGGGGCTGGCAATGCTCTGCTTAATGACTGGATTATGCGGCATACGGCCGCAGGGTATGATGACAATGGGCAGATTGCGGCAGGCGGCAAAGCGAATGAGCATTTACTCACAAACTGGCTGCAGCATCCCTATTTTACACAACAGCCGCCAAAATCTCTGGATCGCAACGCATTTACCCTTGATCTGGATGGTTTGAGTCTAGCCGATGGTGCGGCAACCCTCACCGCATTTACGGCACGCAGTATTGCAGCAGCAGTACAACACTTCCCTGTGCCGCCCCAGCAGTGGATTATCGTGGGCGGCGGACGACACAACCCAACACTTTTACAACAGCTTGCGTTGTGCGTGAACGCTCACATTGCAACTGGTGAAGATGTGGGTTGGAACAGTGATCTGCTGGAAGCCGAAGCCTTTGCCTATCTGGCCGTGCGGAACTTGAAGGGTTTACCACTCAGTTTTCCTGGAACAACCGGCGTTGCCGTGCCGTTAACTGGCGGAAAAATATTTCCATATGTGTGAATGATCACATCATCGCGAACAATCGCCCCGTATAATGCAACTATCATTAATAATATACGACTTACGCGAAACAAGAATTTTTGTCATCCTGAGCGTAGCGAAGGATCTCGTGAGCATTGAGATCCTTCGCTACGCTCAGGATGACAGGAGCGTTTCACGTAAGTCTTATAATACAGGCTCGTTACACTATGCAGAATCCTGAAGACACTGAAGCACTCGCCAATAAACTTGCCGTTTTTTATCATTGCTATGCACTACAGCGTGGCGTGGGCGCAAAAAATAAAATCTCCTGGTCAATAGAAGAGGATACAACCATTATTGATGCCGCAATGCACGGCCAAGGTGCCAAAACAATTGCAGATTCCTTATCAGAAAAATCCTATGATCAGACACGCAACCGCCTTGAAAGCATCAAATTTGGCCTGATACGTTTCATGCATGAGAACAATACTCTGTCTGCTGTTCAGGCAGCCCGCGTTCCTGCTGAATTATTCACCAAGCATCTGCCTGAGTTTATGCAACACCATGGGGGATACGTTGATCAGTATATTGCGAATACATTGACCAGAATATCTGGTGGTAACGCCGATGGTGCAACCAGCACCTTGACCATATCCGAGTCTGAAAAGACCGAATTACAAGTGTATTTTGATCATTTAGCAGCACAGCACCTGACTTCCGCTCGCTAAAAAAGCCTGTATTGTATTTAGCAACATGCCCGCTATGATGCCTGCCTTATCAGGATGCAGAGAGATCATGCCCACAACCCAAGCACAATGCAAAGACACCGACGCCCAGCAAGTCCTGCTGGCCAATATCCTGCACGAAATCAACCGCCATATCCTGGGGCAGGATACCGCCGTGCGCCTGGTGCTGGCCAGCATTCTGGCCGGTGGTCATGCCATGCTGATTGGCGCACCTGGCCTTGCCAAAACCCGTATTGTTGCCGTTGTGGCTGAAACCCTTGGTTTACAGCATAACCGCGTACAGGGCACCCCCGATTTGATGCCCAGTGACATTCTGGGGGCGGAGATTCTGGAGGAAGATAGCAAGGGCAAGCGTCACTTTCGCCTGCTGCATGGCCCCGTGTTCTGCCAACTGCTGATGGTTGATGAAATCAACCGCGCCAGCCCGAAAACCCAGGCAGCTTTACTGCAGGCCATGCAGGAACAGGTGGTAACGCTAGCGGGCACAACATATCCGCTACCCACCCCTTTTCATGTGCTGGCCACCATGAACCCGTTGGAACATGAAGGCACCTACCCATTGCCCGAAGCCCAGCTTGACCGCTTTCTGGCACAGATTCCGCTGACGTATCCGGATGCGGCTACAGAACGGGCTATTATCCAGCAGACCACTATTGGTAAGGCCGCCTCTGTCAGCACCATGGCGGATACAGCAACAATGCAGGCACTCCAGGCAACCGTGCGTGACCTGCCCGTTGCCGAACGGATCCTGGAAACAATCATCAACCTGGTGCAGGCAACCCGCCCGGAACAAAGCCCTCATGCCTTGGTGAAAAAATATGTGGCATATGGTGCCGGCCCTCGCGCCGCCCAGGCCTTTATGCTGCTCACCCGCGCCCTGGCCTTCATGGACGGGCGGTTTGCACCGTCACTGGATGATATCCGCCTGGCTGCCGTTCCCATTCTAGGACATCGTACGGTCTTAAATTATCAGGCGCAGGCTGATGGCGTAACTGCACAATCCTTGATTGATGCCCTGCTGCCCACCGTATGAAAACCATCGATCCCTATAGTCCCCCCCCGATCACGGACACCGTGCTGCCGTTTCAACTGGACAATCTCAACCTGCGTGGTCGTTTTGCCAAACTGGATATGAGCATCAGCAGTATCATCAACCAGCATGGTTATCCACCGGCGGTAGCCAGACTGCTGGCAGAATCCCTGGCATTAACGGTGACACTGGCCGCATTCCTGAAATATGACGGCATTTTTACGCTGCAAACCAGTGGTGATGGCGTCATCCGCATGCTGGTCTGCGATATGACCAGTCAGGGTCATTTGCGTGGCTATGCCCAGTTTGACGCAACCGCACTGGATACCCTGCTGGCAGGACTGCCCGATGATGCCACACCAGGGATTGAACATATGCTGGGCAATGGGCATCTGGCCTTTACAGTGGATCAGGGTCAGCATAGCGAACGCTACCAGGGCATCATCCCACTGGAGGGGGCAGACCTGGCGGCCTGTATTACGCAGTATTTCACATCCTCAGAGCAAATCCGCTGTGCAGTGAAAACAGCCGTTGGCCAATCGCCCATCTCCCACAGCTGGCAGGCCAGTGCCCTGATTGTCCAGAAAATGCCGGATGTAGCCCCCATTTCCAGTATTATCCTGCCTGGCACAGAAGATGCTGCTGACAGCTGGCGGCGGGTACAACTGCTGCTGGCCACCTGCAGCGATGAGGAACTGCTGGGTACGGCTGTTGGTAGTGAACTCATGCTGTACCGGCTGTTTCACCAGGAAGATATCCGCGTCTATGAACCAACCCACATCACGGCACGCTGTCGCTGCAGCCGTGAGAAAATCCTGAGTGTTATTGCCGGTGCCAGTGACGATGACTGGCAGGCCATGGCGGAAAATGGCGCGGTCAAAGCCACCTGTGAATTTTGCGGCACCGAATATACGTTTACCGAAAGTGACCGGAAATATCAGGGGCGGTTGCAGTAGCACTATCCCCTGCCCTGGCGGAATGACAGGAGACTTGCATATCACCGCATCTTCATGTACATTATAACGTACATATCAAGGATGCCGTCCTATGCAAGTTATCAATGCCACCGCCGCCCGCGCCAAATTTTTCAAGCTGTTACAGGAAGTAGAGCAGAACCACGAACCCCTACTGATCGCCGGTCGGCATAACAATGTCGTGATGATCTCCGAAGAAGACTGGCGGTCTATTCAGGAAACCCTGTATCTCAGCAGTATTCCAGGGATGGTGGAATCGATTAAAGCTGCTGCTGCTGAACCGCTGTCGGAATGCTCACCATATCCTGGTTGGGAATAAAGCCTGTGTGGCACCTTGTTTACAGTAAGCAGGCACAAAAAGAAGCAAAGTTTCTGAAGGCAGCAGGCCTTAAGGATAAAGCCGAAATCCTGCTGGCAATCCTTGCCAGTAATCCTTTTCAAAACCCGCCACCATATGAAAAACTCTCTGGTGATCTGCGCGGGTATTATTCACGCCGCATTAACCTGCAGCATCGCCTTGTATATCAGGTTTATCCAGATGAGAACACGGTAAAGGTACTGCGGTTGTGGACGCATTATGACTGAAATATATTTACCGCCGTTTTTTCCGTTGCCAGCGATCCTTGGTGCTGCGCGGCGGGGGTTTTTTGTTGTCTTTTATGGACTTATGCACCTTGACAGCCCCGCCGGGTGCCTGGCGGTGGGATTGTACGGTGGAGACCAGTTGCAGCACCAGGGAGCCGGTCATCACATCCACGCGGTAAATCTCGGCCAGCAGTAAATCGCCTAAGCTGTAAATCCGTTTTGAGCGCAGGCCAATCAGGCAATGCTGCTGCTCATCAAAGCGAAACACATCGTGCCCCAGCAGTTCACGGGGAATAAAGCCCTCCGCTCCCGTATCAGTCATCGCCACAATCAGGCCGTGACTGAAGACACGTACCACCGCCACTTGAAAATGCTCACCCAGCTTGCTTTCAAAATAGGCGGCAACAAAGCGGTTGGTGGCATCGCGTTCGGCCTGGGAAGCACGGCGTTCGGTCATGGTCAGGTGATCCGACAGTTCCACCAGATGTACCTTGCCGGATTCGGTGTTGGGCAGCACCACACCATCATCGCCCAAGCCCAGCACCGCAATCAGGGCGCGGTGCACCACCAGATCGCTATAGCGGCGGATGGGTGAGGTAAAATGCGTATAGCGCTTCAAGCCCAGGCCAAAGTGGCCACGGTTTACAGGGTGATAGCGCGCCTGTGCCTGGGTCAGCAATACCATCTGGTTGACAAACCGCGCATAAGGACGATCCGCACTTTGTTTCAGCAGCACATTAAACGCGTGCGGGGTAATATCGGCGATATAGTCAAAGCGCAACCC
>JANMDF010000255.1:0-3651 GCA_031376145.1 Alphaproteobacteria bacterium | reverse complement strand
GCACCGGCAGGCATGACTTCACTACCCAGGCGGCGTTCTGCGGGGAGTGTCAGGTTCTGGGTCGCAATATTCAACGCCCCACCTTTGGGCATGGCATCACGCGCATTCACTGCCAGGTTGATGATCACCTGTTCAAACTGGGTCTGGTCGACTTTTACGTGCCACAGATCACGGGTGTGCTGCATGTCAAGGTTGATAGATTCACCGATCAAGCGGCGCAGTAAGTGCCCCAGTTCTGCCAGGGTATCGGTGATGTTCAGAATACGCGGCGTCAGGGTCTGCTGGCGCGAAAAAGCCAGCAGTTGCCGTACCAGGCTGGCGGCACGGTTGGCGTTCTGGTGAATATGATTAATATCAGCAAAAGAGGGATCCCCTGCCGCATGCCGCTGCAGCAGCAGATCACAAAAACCGATAATCGCCGTCAGCAGGTTATTGAAATCATGGGCAATACCGCCGGCCAGCTGGCCGATTGCCTGCATTTTCTGGGACTGTACAAATTGTTTTTCCAGGGCTTTGCGCTCGGTAATATTGATAAGATGCAGCACCAGGCGATGATCCTCGCCGATATCCGATTCCACTTTGCCCGCAAAGACGGCAACCGGCATTTCATCCTTGCCAGCCAGTTGTATTTCAATCGGAGGAGGAGATTTACCCTGGTATGCCTGCTCAATAATACTCGATAATGCTGCCTGTGCGTCATGGTTTGCGAACTGGTATATAGGCTGCTGGTGGCAGTCGCGTTCCCGCAAGCCGCCCACCATCTGGCGGAATGTCGGGTTGCAGCTGTCCACCAGACCGGCGGCATTAATCGCCACGATACCAATTGGGGCGGTTTGAAAGTAGTAGCGGTACAGGGCTTGTGCCTGCAGGGCATTACGATACGCTTCATCTTTTTTATTGTAGCGTTGCGCCAGCTTCATACCCACACCAGCGCGCTGAGCAATCTCATCCTGCGTTAAAAACCAAAGTGCCATGCCCAAAGCAAGAAACAGGGCAATTGCGATACCAATCGTTGGCCTGTCAAAATGCCGAAAGCCGGACAGGCTCATGATGATGTTTGCGCCCAGAATCATCAGAACGACGATCAGCATGAAAAAAAGCACAAAAATCGCGTAGTTGTTGACGATTTGCAGGAGACGGTTCATCTGCTAAAACTTTTTCTTTTAAAACTTTTTCTTTTTCAGGCGCATCACATAGCCGATAATTTCAGCCACGGCTTTGTAATGCTCAAAACTGATTTCCTCGTCAACCTTAATACTGTCATAAATGGCGCGTGCCAGGGGCGGATTTTCAACAATCGGAATATCATGTTCCTTGGCTTTTTCCCGAATTTTCTGCGCCATGAAGTCAACGCCCTTGGCCAGCAGCAACGGTGCGGTTGTCTGCCCATGCTCATATTTCAGTGCAATGGCGTAGTGGGTTGGGTTGGTGATCACCACCGTTGCTTCCGGCACCTGTGCCATCATCCGGCGTTTGGATTTTTCCATGCGCAACTGCCGCAGACGGTTTTTGATATGCGGGTCGCCTTCGGTCTGTTTATATTCTTCTTTTAATTCTTCTGGCGTCATCATCATGGATTTGCGAAAGCTGATCCGCTGGTAGACAAAATCCAGAATGGCAATCAGGAATAAAATCGCCAGCACACCACCAAACAGCTTCAGTAGGAGTGCCTGCAAAGCCACCAGCTGCGCAACCGGATCCATTTCGGTATACAGATCCAACCTGTCCATGAGGGGTTTGGTAATCAGATAGACCACGATCCCGACAATCGCCAGCTTAGCCAGCCCTTTTAGGAACTCCACCATCGATTTACCGGAGAAAATCCGCTTGAATCCCTCCAGGGGCGATATTTTTGACAGCTTCGGCATCAGGGATTCTGTTGAAAACAACAGACCCGTCTGCAGAAAATGCCCGGCAATGCCGGCAACCATCATAAGCAAGCCGAACAGACCAACTACCAGGGCAAGTCGCCCCAGCACATGCAGGCTGAGATCCTGCAATGAATCCGGATCAATCACCATTTGCTCCGGTTTGCCGATGAATGGTGCCAGGGTTTCCACAATATCCTGCGCAAAGGCTGGAATCAGGGTGAACAGTGCCAGTGCGCTGGCGGCCAGCATCATCCAGTTGGCAATTTCCTTAGAACTGGCAACCTGACCCTTTTCCCGCGCCTGTTGCAGCCGCCGGGCGGTGGGTTCTTCGGTCTTACTGGAATCGTCCTTATCGTCAGCCATGGGGCATGGTTGACGAATCTGGTAAGTGGCGTCAAGGGTTTATATCAATCCGCAAGGGGTAACGCCAGGCTGCTGCTGTTAATCAGTTCCTGAAAATCAGGGCTGCACGCGTGCCAGTCCACCACGTCGACTTTATACGGTAAGTCCGACTCTGCAAAATCTTCACTAAGATTGCCAGCCGTTGTGAAGGATAACGGTGCACCGGCATCAATGCACAAATCCAGGTCAGAGGTCTTACGTGCCGTTCCTTTAGCACGGGAGCCAAAAACCCGCACACGTGCATCCGGCACATATTGTTGTAAAATGTATTGTACAATATGCAAATGATGCGGTCGAATATCAATCGACATGCTTCAAATTTTCAATCAATGCCTGTACATCAGGCAGGAAGATTTTAGCGCAGTTAAACACCGTATCGGCTTTGTCCTGGTTATAATCATGTGAGGTCAAGTTACGCGCTTCGTAATGGGCAAACCAGTGCTCAGCATCGGCAATCAACTCCAGTCGGGCTGCTTCACGAAAAATATCTTTTTTTGCGCGCAGTGCGAATGTATCAACTTGAAAACGTTCCTTAAGAATCCGGAATAAGATTTTCCATGATAAATCCATTGTATATTCAAATCGCTGGATCACACCATCCCGCGCAAGATCATTTCCTGGATCAGTCTGCATAGCCTGTAATCCCGCTGTCAGCTGGGCTACAGCTTTCTCAAGGGGCGTTAGCAGAATTTCAGGCATAACACGTCATGCCGCCCGCTTTCCAACTTGTTGCTGCATCCGCTCTTCAATCATCGGGCGGAAATGGCGTATCAAGCCCTGTACCGGCCAGGCGGCGGCATCACCCAGGGCACAGATAGTATGCCCTTCAATCTGTTTACTGACATCGAGCAGGCGATCAATATCGGCGGGTACGGCATCGCCTTTCACCAGGCGTTCCATCATGCGCCACATCCAACCGGTGCCTTCGCGGCACGGCGTGCACTGGCCACATGACTCGTGTTTATAGAAATGGGATAGGCGGGCAATGGCGGCAATCAGATCGGTGCTTTTGTCCATGACAATAATAGCAGCGGTTCCCAAACCACTTTGGACGGCGCGCAAGGAATCAAAATCCATCAACACCTCATCGCAGATGCTTTTCGGTAGCATCGGCACGCTGGAACCGCCTGGGATAATGGCCAGCAGGTTATCCCAGCCACCGCGCACGCCACCGGCGTGTTTTTCGATAAGCTCTTTTAACGGAATCCCCATTTCTTCTTCCACGTTACACGGCGTGTTGACATGGCCGGAAATGCAGAAAATCTTCGTGCCGGTATTGTTGGGACGGCCAATGCCGGCAAACCAGGCGGCACCACGGCGCATGATTTCAGGCGTCACCGCAATGGTCTCAACATTATTAATTGTGGTAGGGCAGCCA
>JANMDF010000239.1:0-2611 GCA_031376145.1 Alphaproteobacteria bacterium | reverse complement strand
TCTACACATAGTGCCACTGTTCCTGCAACTGCTGCATCTGCCACTACAACTGCGGGTGCAAACAGTGGGTTAAAGATTTATGGTAATACTATCAGCAATGTAAATAATGGTATGGTAGTGGTGGGCCCAACTGCTGCCGCTGATTTTAATTCAGGCATTGATATTGGCGGAAGCGGGGGAGCAGATGCAAATACAATCAGTAACTTTGGCACTACAGGTACGTTTTCAAGCTATGCGAATGTATCAGGTACAGTAAATGGTGTATTGGTAAGAAACTCAACCGGGTATAATGTTTCTTATAATACCATCGCCAGTTCAGTAGGTGGTGTTACTGTGGGCACACTAAACGGAATCCAGGCACCTTCTTTTTCTGTGGCGCCCACAGGCACTTTTACAACAAATGTAAACAACAACAATATTTCGCTGAAAAGTGGTAACACCACAGGCGCCATAAACGGCATACTGCTTGCGGGTACTTCGGCAAGCGCCACATCCATCATCAATATCAACAACAATGATTTTAATAACTGGAGTTATACCGCAGTATCTTCTGGTACAGTTATCATTATTTCACAAACGGGTATCCATCTTACATCAAATATCAATGGCAATACATTTACCAACCTCAGTTTAAATACTACGGGAAGCGTAACATTTATATCGCAAAGCTATACGGCTATTGCAACTGCTACAAAAGCAGTAAACAATAACTCGATTGTTACAGGGTTTGCCAAGCCAGGAATTGGTGGAACCGTAACCTGTGTAGTGGACAATGGCTCCACAGTAGCAGGTGCCGTTTCCACTTATCAGAATAATAATTTTTCAAACGGCACACTAACCGGTACTACTGCATTTTTAGGTATAAGTTGTACTGATGGTGGTACTTCCCCCACAAAAAATATCACCAATAATACCTTTAATAACTGGACGACAGGTGCTTCATCTATGACAGGTTTGAATATTACCTATTTAAGCGGGGTAAGCGCTATTTCGAATAACACAGTTACTAATTTAAACGGGCAGGGTACGATTGCCGGTATTAATATCGGGTCTACTGCAAACGGAGCCACATCAGTAACTGTTGCGAACAATACCATTACTAATTTAATTTCTTCTGGTACAGGTGGGGGTGTTACGGGTATTGCCTGTTCAAACACTTCCACGCTGATAAATATCAGCAGCAATGCCATCAGCACCCTGGCAAGTACAGGAGTTGCGGCAGTAGTTGGTATCTCTGTTACAGGCGCCACCACTACCAATCTGCTCAAAAACAGGATATGTGATTTGTCAGGCAGTAATGCCAGTTCCACCGTTAATGGTATCCAGGTTTCTGCAGGTACAACAGTATCGCTATCTAACAACCGCATAGGCGATTTAAGAACCCCCGCTGCCAATGCTGCCAACCCGCTGATTGGTATTAATATTACCGGCGGTACTACGGTTAATGCATATTACAATACGGTTCACCTGGCAGGTACCAGTTCCGGTGCCCTGTTTGGTTCGAGTGCATTGTCTGCTTCCACAACCCCCACGCTTACACTCAATAATAATATTTTCAATAATACTTCCGGCGTTACCGGTGCTGGTTTGGCTGTTGCTTACAGGCGTTCCACTGCTACACTAACCTCTTATGGGGCTACATCCAACAGGAATGATTTTAACGCATCTACCATATATACGGATGGTGTAACACCGCTTGCCACGTTGGCAGCGTATAAAGCTTTAGTAGGGCCAACAAGAGATGCCAATTCCATCTCTGTTATTCCACCATTTACCAGTACTGTTTGCGGTGATGCAGGCTTCCTTAAAATTAACCCTGCTGTGGCTACACAAATTGAAAGCGGTGGTGCAAATATTGCAGGTATTACCGATGATTTTGAAAATGACATTCGCCAGGGTAATGGCGGATATGCCGGCACAGGTACGGCACCGGATATGGGTGCTGATGAAGTGGAGGGTACACCGGCCCCGGTTTGTTCAGGAACGCCACCAGCTTCCACTATTAATGGTGCAGCGGCAGTTTGTACCGGCCTGGGCACCACTTTAACACTCAGCAATCTTTATACAGATCTTGGCTTTACTTATCAATGGGCCTCGGCTGCAGTGCCGGGCGGCCCTTATACCAACCTTGGTACTGGTAACGGGCAAGCCACAGGGCCATTAACGGTTAATACCTATTATATATGTACCGTTACCTGCACCAATGGAGGCGGCACTTTTATCACCCCGGAAAAAGCGGTACTTGTAAATGCATTACCAACTATTGCTGTAAATCCGGCAAGTGGCAGTATCTGTTTGCCTGTACTAACAGCCATTCCACTTACAGCCAGCGGAACTGCTGTAACTTATGTATGGAGTCCTGCGGCGGGATTGTCTGGCACAACGGGTGCTTCAGTATCTGCTTTACCAGCCGGTACTACTACATACACGGCTACCGGTACAGATGCCAATGGTTGTGTAAATACGGCCACAGCAACAGTAACTGTATGGTCGCCCATCACTGCAACAGCTTCTGCAACTCCGGCAAGTCTTTGTTCCGGTGCTAACTCACAGTTAAATGTTATTACTTCTTCAGGCGGCGTAATTAAGATTACAGAAGTTTGTTTGAACA
>JANMDF010000083.1:0-3060 GCA_031376145.1 Alphaproteobacteria bacterium | reverse complement strand
GGAATAAATCCGGCATGACGTACGCTATGTTGATAGTGCAGATAATATTGCAACCAGCTATATAAATGATTGAAAAATATAATCATTCAGCGATGCATGTGACAAACACCTGCCGCCACCCGCACTATCTGGGCATCCTGTCCGATACCTGAGAACCAGTTTATATCCGTGCCTGTCAGCCACGCCTGGGACTTTAACGTCAGTATTTCTGTAAATAAAGCATCCCGACGCACTGCATCCAGGTGCGCCGCAACTTCATCAAGAAGTAGCAACGGGGTTTTGCCAGAACGGATTTTCAACAATTCTGCCTGCGCAAGCACCAGCGACAATAATAATGCTTTTTGTTCGCCTGTGGAGCAATATTTCGCTTCTGTATTTTTCGGTAGATGCCATGCCTGCAAATCGCTGCGGTGCGGCCCATCACAACTTTCAACAGACTGCCGCGCACGCTGCAAACGCAGACGATATTCATCCTCCACAGTAAGTGCCGCACTGCCGGCGGTTAATGCCTGTTCTAACGTACCGATACATACCAGTTGTGAAGCAGGAAAGGCACTGTGCCGCGTCCTGCAATGCGCATTGAGCATTTCAACAACATTCAACCGTGCCGCTGCTATCGCTACCCCGTTTTCCGCCATGCGCTCTTCAAGGCTTTGCAGCCAGGCACGATCATGCATGTTGGCCGTTAATAAACGGGCACGCTCTTTGTGCGCATACTCAAAATCCTGCAGATGCTTTAAATGACTGGTATAAAATCCATAAACCAGACGATCCAGAAAACGACGCCGCTCACTGGCACCTTCTACAAACAGACGATCCTGTTTAGGCGTCAACCAGACCATGGGCGCAAGCTCAGCCAGCACCGTCTGTCCAGGCTGGTGCAGACCATCAACACGCACCACACGCCGGCTGGAGGCTGGTGCTTCCGGATCAAGGCCAGTACCAATGTGCTGTACGTTTTTCTGGTGTACCAATTGCACCGCCACTGCCCATGGCGCAGGTGCACCCTGCTGCTGGATATCCTGTAACCGCGCCCGCCTTAAACCACGACCAGGCGCCAGCAATGATACCGCCTCCAGAATATTGGTTTTACCAGCACCATTATCACCGACCAGCACAACAGGCGCAGGCACCAATCCAAGGTTGCAGTGGTTGTAATTACGAAAACAGGAAAGCTGCAGACTGCTGAGTGCCAGATCAGGCACTTTGTCTGTGGCAACGCTGAAACGGGCGGCTTCTGTCACACCCGCATCGGCATCAGAACGAACAGCGCATCTGCTGACGCCTCTTCAGTAATAATGCTGGGCGTTGCCGAATCTTTTATCTGAAATTTAACCTGCTTGCTGCCAATCTGGTTGAGAGCTTCGAGCAAATACCGGACATTAAAACCTATTTCCAGCGTATCCCCGGTAAAAGCGGCTTCAAGTTCGTCAGCCCCCTGGTTGGCATCACCACCACTACTGCTTAATACAAGCTGCTGGGCTGTAATGGAAAATTTCACTGCCCGTAATTTATCGGTCGCCACGGTGGATACGCGGTCAACAGCCTGCGACAACGTTTGACAATCAACCATCAGCTCCTGATCGTTCCCCGCTGGGATCACCTTGCTGTAATCCGGGAACGTACCATCGATCAGTTTTGATGTCAGACGCACCCCGCCACAACGCACGCTGATTTTATTGTCTGAAAGGTTTATGTGAATCTTGGCATCACTTTCATCAATAATTTTGCGTAATTCCAGCACCATTTTGCGCGGGATAATGACACCCGCCATCCCTGCACAGCCTTCCGGCTGCAACACCTGCGCCATGGCCAAACGATGCCCGTCAGTCGCCACGGCACGCAACACAGCACGCCCGGTGCTGTCTGAACAGGCGTGCAGGTAGATACCATTCAGAAAATACCGCGTCTCTTCGCTGGACATCGCGAATTTTGTATTGTCGATCAATTTCTTAAGATCTGCTCCCTCAATACTGAACTGTACAGGCAGATTGCCATGATGCAGCACTGGAAAATCTTCAGCAGGCAGACAGGGCAGATTAAACCGGGCACGACCGCTGGTGAGTGTCGCACGGTTGTTTTTTACCAACAGACTGATCTGCGCACCATCGGGCAGTTTGCGCACAATATCAAACAGCATATGCACCGGCAATGTCGTGCCCCCGTCTGCACATTCCACAGCAGGGATTACCTCGTTCATATCCATGTCCATATCGGTCACGGTGATCGACAGCTGCCCGCCCTCGTTGCGCATCAGCATATTGGCAAGAATGGGAATCGTATGACGACGCTCTACGACACTTTGCGTGTGCGTCAAGGCTTTGAGCAACGCTCCTTTTTCCACGATAAACGAAAAAGTGCTACTGTCTGCATTGTGTTGCAATGCTTCAGGTTCCATTGTTGCCAGCATAACTGATACCTTACCAGATTGAAATACGGTCTTGGTGCCGTTTAGTGTTGCATTCTGAATTAGTCGAGATGTTGCCAAAAGTCTACAGCTTTTGTGGTCACGAGGCTGGCCAGCGACGATGCATCCAGAGCCAGCCACTTAAATCTTTACGAATCCAGCGTTCCAGGTGCTGGTTAATCTCAACCAGCAACCGGTATCGCAACGCCGCTGCCGTCTCTCCTACCCGTGGTATTACAGACAGTGGTGGCTCCACAACAACCTGCAGTCGGCCATCCGCACGCCGCAGGCAATACGCAGGTACCAGCGGCACCGAATATTTCACAGCCAGATCAACAGCACCGGGAGGCGTCATAGCAGACCTGCCGAAAAATGGTACCGCAATGCCATCATTCATTTTCTGATCCAGTAAAAACCCAAGATGCTTGCCATCCTTGACAGCCTTGACAATCACCCTGGCACCATAGGCTCCTTTGGGTGCAAAGCCTGCACTGATGCCACGTCTGGTACGAAGAATCAGTGGCTCCAGATAGGGATTATTCGCTGCACGGTACACACTGACAAACGGCATGCTGTAATATGCTGATACTTTTCCCAGAACTTCCCAGTTGCCGATATGGCCAGAGATAAAAATGAACGGTTTGCCACTGGTG
>JANMDF010000223.1:0-4949 GCA_031376145.1 Alphaproteobacteria bacterium | reverse complement strand
ATCCAAAACATGAAATCATTCTTCACAACTATTTTTGCCTGGTTGCGTGCGCTCTGGCCGACTCACTTCGGTCGTGGGCGATTGTTGGCTGATTCAGGTCAAGCATCGTGCGGGTCAGGGTTGACTCGTGACGGCCACTGCCAGCCAGTAACGAAGCCGTTCCGATCAACGAGAACTGTTACAGACCGCAACCAGGCTCTCCCTTTGAAGCCGTTCGCCGCGTATATCAGCGACGAGGCAATCATCGGACATCTGTGCAAGGAACGCATCAAACTAGCCGAAACCCGGCATAACAACTCACGGATCGACCGGTTGGCAGGTGATCACACTACAGTCGACTTGGAGTTGATCGACCACATGCTTCCACCCCATGCGGCCTGGAATGAAGTGAGGCCGAAGTTCCGCGTATATCTTTCTACGCCTAATCTGCCCGCACTCAAACACGCCACTTTGACGTTGAGGCAAACTACCCCGCAACCGGAGTGGGCTGGGAGGCTACAGGAATTCGTGGCTGGTGTTCGTGCCAGAGTGCTGAGCGGCAGCTTCGAGTTCAACCGGCCCAAGGTGAAATGGAAAGTGAAGGACAAGAAAACCAAGAAGAACGAGTTTCGGTCCCTCTGCCAGTTCTCGCTGGAAGACAATCTGATCATAGGACTGGTTGCGAAATATCTGCGTGAGCTGTTGGACATTGGGTTTGAAGATTCTTCCTATGCGTTTCGTGTCCGCTCACCGCGAAAGCCCATGCCGACCCATCACACGGCTTTCGATTCCATCTACCAGTTCAGGACCGATCGGCCGGGAAAGAGTCTGCATGTAGCGGAGTGTGACATTCGCGGATTTTACGATGCCGTGGACCACGAGATCGCTCTGGCGGCTCTGGACAGGACGGCGGCCAATGTTCAGGCGACCGACCATACCCGAGTGCTTGATCCCCGCGCTCGTGAACTGTTTCAAGCCTACCTCCGTTGCTACAGCTTTCCCGACGACGTGCGACGGAATGCGGAGCCCAGACTGAAATACCGCACCAGAAATCCGGAGGCATACTTCCCCTGGCCGGAGGAGGCACTCTGCAAACACCACTCAGATCCTTTGAAGGGGCGCATTGGTGTTCCACAGGGCGGAGCCATCAGCTGTGTCATTGCCAATCTGGTTCTCGATCTCGCTGACAAGCGGGTGCAGGCGGTAAAAGGCAACAACTCCGGTATGCTCTACCAGCGATACTGCGACGACATGATTCTGATCGCCACCAAACAGGAGGATTGTCAGCGGGCATTCGACGCTTACCTGGCAGCGCTGGATGAATTGAAGCTGCCGTACCACCCACCGAAGCAATTCCCGGCTTACGACAAGACCTTCTGGGATGCCAAATCCAAGCAGCCGTATTGTTGGACCGGCAAGACTGGAGAGGGACGGGTGCCTTGGGCTCAGTTTGTGGGCTATCAGGTGCGCTACGACGGTCTGGTCCGAATCAGGAACCAGGCTGTGGAGAAGCAAACCCTGAAGTTGAGGGAGACGACTGACAAACTGAAGTTCGGGTTCCGGGAAAAAAACAGGCCGCCCGGTGCTGATGAGGAGGAGTGCAAACCAGTCCAGGCGACAAAGGCACAAGCTCTTGGTGCATTGAAACAAAAGTTGATCGCTCAATCCGTAGGGCATGTGAAGCCGTGGCTGCTGGAATTGGGACCACGGCTAATGTGCTGGGCCAACGGTTTCAAGGCCCTGCACGGAAAGCCGTTTATTCCGACGTTTCTCAAGCGATTGGATCGTGAGCGGGAACGGCAAATCAGAAGGTTCAAGCGGGCTGAGATTGTCTATGGACCGGGGATCAAACGTGGCGGGAAACGGCGTAGAGAGTTCAAGTACTTCTTGGTCAGCTATTTCGCGCAGTTCGAGAACAAGGATGGCGTGAAGAAAATCCTCAATCCTTACCGTTCGTGGAGGCAGAAGCTGGATCATTGGAATGCGTGGATGCGTCGGGCGGTGCGCTGGGGTGTGAGGCAATTGGGCTTCCGTCCGTATGCAAAGACTCTCTGGCGACACAAGAAGGCAAAAAGCGTTCGTCCGCTCAATTGTGTAGTTAGCCGCGCCATCTATATGATTCCAGCGCCGCAACGACCCAATGAATACGGGCCTTTCCTGAAAAAATGCTCAAAACGCCACAATATGCTGTACAGGCCGGGCTCAATTTGAGAAACTTATGGTAGGCAGGAAATTATTCCTGACCATAAAACAATCAATTAACTATATGAATGACATGATTATCATTCCTCATGAGCAGACCTTCCACCTACCCGAAGGCTGCTACAGGGCCGTACTGGAGAAGATTATTCCAGAATTCAGAAACAATGGCAAGGGTTCCCAAACGTGGCTCAAATTCTACTGGGATGTAAAAATCCCCAGCATGACCAATCAGCGTTGCACGGCCTGGAGAAAGTTCCAGGTCAAGCTCGCCTCGGGAAGTGACTTGAGAAACTTCCTCGAAACCTGGCTCGGAAGAGAGTATTTCGAGTTGAACGTCGGCAAGCCCTTTGACCCCGACGCCCTTGTTGACTCCGAATGTGAGCTTCAACTCGTGCATCACCAAGGCAAAGACTACGACTGGCCATTTGTCAATGTGGTCAGCGCTCATCGCGTAGGGACGTTGGAACTGACCGAAGAGGTGGTGGCCGTGGACGAAAGCGAAAACAACTAACTCAAGACTGGCTTCTCTTGAGCTGCCCCGAAAGGCAAACGGCTCAGGAGAGACCAGAAGGGCAAATCATGGAACACACTTCACAATCTCCGGTCATCCACAGCTTCTCCCGCAAGCTCGCCAGCCAATACGGAATCACCGCTGCCATCCTGATTGGTTATCTGGCCAATCGCATTCACTCAGTCCAGGTCAGCAGGAAGGACCAACGCGGCTTCTTCATCACCGTCTCAAAACTCGCCCAGCGCTACCCGTACCTCAGCCGCTCGACCATTGCTGACGCTCTCCTGCAACTTCGCGAGGCAGGGGTCCTGGAGGCGGACAACTCGAAGAACACGAGAAAGACCGACCGAACTCTCTGGTACACCTTCAAGAACAAGGATGTGGAAAAGGATGCTGCCTGGGATCCGATCTACTTCAACGTCAAGGATGCGCAGGAACTCGACGTGACTAGGGCTTTGATCCTGAAGAACGTCGCCTACTGGGTGCGTGAGAAACAGAAGACCGACCCTGAATACACCTGGCATCGAATCAGTGCTGTGACCCTGGCCGAGCATTTGCCAGTTGGTGTGCGCAGTCTTCGTAGGGCGCTGGAAAGACTAGCCTCGGGTCCGCTTGAAAGAAGGAAGTGCGGTGGGTGGGACGGGGCGTTTGAATATCGCTTCCGTGGCCAGTTTTCTTGTGCCCAGCCAGTCCAGGATACCCAAGGGACAGCGGCAGATTCGGAAGTGACAACGGCAGACACCCAAAGGACGGAGGCGGAAATCCCAGGGACGATAGCGGATTGCCAGGGGTCGAAGCCGGACGACGTTACCATCTTAATAGGTGCTGTTGAAAAGCTCCCTGTTGAAAAGCCTCTCTTGGAAGGAAGCGTTTTTAAGAACACGTTCATAAACCCGCAGGCTGCGCCTCCGGGTTCATGTGTGTGTCTTCTCTCTCACTCTCCGGAGACGGAAAGCAAAGGAAGTCACTCCGAGTCCCTTCCCTCCTGCATCCCAGGCGGAGCCTCAGATGCCGGAATCCAAGGCACTCGCCTTAACGAAAAGGGCGAAGTTGTCACCGCTGCTGGAACAGTCGCTACCCCTGCCGAAATTCACGACATGGTAAGGAAGTTCCTCAAACGCCCTTCTTCCATCGCACACTTGTCACCGGTTTGCTCTGCTCAGCCCGCGTCGTCAGTGTCCTCATCCTCACCTGTCGTCAGCGTTTCGGCTTCGAGTGTTGCCGCTGCTCCGGTCGAAATTGAGTCATCGGCGTCATCGTCAACCTCCCATTCCCTCCCGGTCGCTGCTGTTTCGTCGTCTCCAAGCGCGAAATCCAGCAACAAGCCAGCTTATGAAGTCCAACTCTTCAAACCGTTCGATTGGACCCTGGAAGAGCGAGCCAAAGACGAGAGCATTTTTCTTCGTAGTCAAATCCAACTGGCCGATGAGGCGAAACGCAAGCAAGAGGAGAAAGAGCGACTAGAAAGGCGCAAGCAAAGGCACAGGGCTAAGTTCGAACGTCTCCTCGAAAAGTTTGAAAGCCCGTTCCATGCCCAGGAAAAGGAGAAGACCCTGTCCCCCGAGGTTAAGGTTCGTGTGCTCAAGGCCGCCATCATCTCCCGCCTCAAAACCGGGACCATCGATGAACGCACAGTCACTCTCTGCCCGGTAAAGCTGTTCTACGACAAGAAGGGGCTCGAAAAGGCCCGCCGCATCTTTGAACTCAACCCTGATTCTCGTGTGTCTTCGCTGCTCGCTCTCTTGGACGAATGCACTTTTACCGTTCTGGAAGCCGACAAGCATGATGAGGGTTTCGACAAAGCATTCTACGAGCGCCGTGCAAACAACCTGTCGTTCTTCCTCAACCACCTGCGTTACCTCAGCACCAAGCACTCCAACTACTCACTGCCGCCCGAGTTCGTGTATCTGGACGACGACGAGGAAGCGCAGACCACGGGCAGTGAAACCGAATCCATGAAGTCCGAGGTCGAGGAAGCAGCACTCGTGACCAATTGATGAATCCCATGCCTGACACAACAACCATCGTGATGAACAGCACCGTTTCAGAGCTGCATCAGGACATCCGCGTACTCAGGGCCAAACTGGAAGACTTTTGCCAGTCCTTCCAATCAGGCTGGGACCAAACCGCAGACGCCCGGCTGAATCACAACAACCCAGAACCGAATGAACTTTATCGAAGACGCCACCAGAATCAGACAGCAGCTTGATCAGCCCAAGACGGCCAATCAAGCAGCGGCAACCCTGTATCCCAAGGT
>JANMDF010000220.1:0-1715 GCA_031376145.1 Alphaproteobacteria bacterium | reverse complement strand
CTCCCTCGACGGCAATTGTTGGTTTTGGTGGGCATCGGCACCATTGTTGGTTTGCATTGGTTGGCTTTTTATGGTGCGATCAAATTGTCAAATTCCTCGGTTGGGGTGCTGGCCATGGGTTCTACTTCCCTTTTTTCAGCCATTCTGGAGCCTTTGATTTTAAAGAAAAAATTCAACGCCCTGGAACTTGGTCTGGGTTTGTTGATCATTCCCGGGATGGCATTGGTGGTCAATGGCATCGATTTTTCGATGGTAGATGGCCTCGTGGTGGGCGTCATCGCGGCATTGTTGGCGGCGCTATTTGCCATTTTGAACAAGTCCCAGGTGGCAAACCTCGATGCCATGAGCATCACTTTTGTGGAATTGAGCAGTGCCTGTTTGTTTTTGGGTTTGGTAATTATCGCTTCGGGAGTGAGTAGTGCTGGTTTTCCAGTGATGATGCCTCCACACTGGAGTGATTGGGTTTATCTATTGGTATTGGCCCTGTTGTGTACAACCTTTGCATATGTCCTGTCTTTGAATGCCTTGAAACATCTTTCCGCTTTCACTTCCAACCTGACGATGAATCTGGAGCCAGTTTATGCCATTGTGCTGGCCTGGCTTTTGCTGAATGAAGACAAAGAAGTCAGCTCTACTTTTTATTGGGGTGCAGCGGTGATTATGGCAGTGGTTTTCTCCTATCCGTTTTTAAACAAGCTGGAAAAAAGAAAGAGCACAACTTGATTTTCTTTGCCCGAAGTTTTCCATTAAACATTGTTTATCAAAAAATTACAAGCTTTCCGATTGAATTTCTGCGCAATTCTGCGTGGGAACTTACAAGGCCTTTCTGGTACTGTGTGGCACTCCGGGTCCCGCTATCTTTGACCTATGATTTTTGATAAAAGAGGATCATTGTTAACAAAGGGTGATTAGCAAGACCGGGAGAGGGAAATCAGAGAACCCCTCTCCCCTGCTTTAACCAGCGGCTTATTTTATTGAAAATCCAGCAATTAGGAAAGGTCGTGTAAACAATAGTTTTATGTAAGGCAAGTACAGGCTCATCTTGGAAGCCGTTTGAGTTTATATCGCAAGCTCCGAAGGGCCTATTCGAAGTCAAATTTCGTTCCGAAAATGCTCATTTAGCGCTGCTAAACTCCGCTTTTCGTGCCTCATTTGACTTCTAATAGCCTCCTTTTCGCTTTCGAGATATAAATTCAAACAGCTTCTTAAACACCACAAATTATGGACTTTCAATTCAAACGGACTTCAGGCATCAGCCTGATTATCGGCTCCTTGTTGCTCATTGCGACAATGGTTTTGCACCCGAGCGGGGGAAGTGTAGCGCATATTTTGCACATTTCCAAGGTCATCGTGGGCTCCCACTCTTTGGCTATTTTGTGTTTGCCCTTTATTGGTTTTTGGTTTTATGGCATCTCGGTGGCTTTACAAACGCCTGGCCGAGTAGCTACCCTGGCGTTTATGATGGCTGCTTTGGGTCTGGTTGCGGCGATGATCGCGGGGACCATCAATGGCTTGACCCTGCCCTTGTTTTTGTCCCATTCCGCAGATGCGATTAAATCCCAACCGGAGGTGGTTCAATCCATCGTCAGGTACGGCGCGGCCATCAATCAGCCCATGGATTATGTGTTTATTGGTTCTATCCTTTTGGCAATGGGCATCTGGTCGGTGTTGATCCTGCGGACGGCAGTTTTTCCCAAGTGGGCGGGCTATTTGGG
>JANMDF010000079.1:0-1710 GCA_031376145.1 Alphaproteobacteria bacterium | reverse complement strand
CGTCGTCGAGGAACACGTCGTCACCGTTGCTGTTGTCGTCGATGCAAGATTCGTCGGATGGATCAGGATTGTTGAAGGTAGCGGTCATCCCAGCCGGATCGGAAACGATCAAGCGGTAGGTTGGTTTGGCTACTCCGGATGGATCCAGGTTGCCAATCAAGCCACAGAAGTAGTAGCGACCATTGACATCAGTAGTATCGTGGTAGATGTACTCCAAATCGTTGGTACCAAAGATACCGTCAGGTCCGGCGTACTCCAACTTGATGGGCACATTCGGAATCACGGGTTCGTTGATGTCCTGAAGGCCATCGTAGTCGCGATCTTCCCATACCAGGTTGCCCACTTTGGAGAGTGGCATGTAGTAGTCTTCCACTTCCCCACATGGGATACGGCCTTCGGTGTAATTGGCCTCTGGAGCCAAAATACCATCGGGACCCAAACGTGGGTTTTCACTCAAACGGAAGCGTGCAAACATGTCACCCTCGAAGTACTTGGCATCAGCGGGTACTTTGAAGCATACCACTACTTTGCCATTACCTTGGGTCATGTACAATTTTTCCAGTTCAAGTGCACCAGTGTTGCCTTCGATTGGAGCAGCGGCGCCGTTTAGTTTGGTCCAGGCAAGTTTTTCACCTGCGTCCAAAGTGCCGTTGCCGTTGTAGTCAATCCAGGCATTCAAGTAGCCATCAGGGCCGTTGAAGTTGTCTGGCAAAGCATACTTGATTTCGATGCAAGCCTCATAGCCAGGAATCAGCGGAGTCATGAAGCGGATACCGTCGCCGTCATCGGTGCCCATGCCTTGTTTCCAGCTGTTTGGATCGGTGTCGGTTGAATCATCTCCCTGGTCGTTGCCGTAGGCTTTGGAGCCAGCTTCGTCATCTGGGTTACCATCCAACTCGGCGTCAACATTCATCCCCAGGAAGAAATCAGGTTTCACAATGTGTCGGGGGCCGTTTTCGGCGATAGTTGTATTGTATTTCACACCTATGCGATCTGGCTCTTGGGGTAAGTCACCAAAATCAAGTGGTGTAAACCCGAAGTCAAAACGCTGATCGGTCTGTTTGTCAGGGAAAGTCCCTACATTATTGACATCTAACAGGTTAGAAAGGTCTTGATCACCAATGCCTTCTTCACCTTCCACTCGCTCACAGATTTCTTTCTGATTGTCGATTGTGAAAGTGCCGCTGTGCGACAAGGTACGTTGGGTTGTCAAATTGCGCGCAGTTTCCAGGCCATCGCTGTCTTTGTCTTCATCCTGTGAATTGGTCACGAGGTTTGGACGGGTTGGAGTCAGGTCTTTTGGGCCCAAAACCACCACATCGTAAGTACCTTCGATCAAACCACAGAAGTAGTAGAAGCCAGGTTTGGTGCTTGCGTCTTTATAGGTATAATTGCTAGTGACATCGTAATAGATACGGTCGTCCCCTACCGGAGTCAGCGGGAAACTGGCGCTGGTTAGTGGGGTTTCAATGGTACCATTTGCTCCAGCATAGATCAGCGCTACGGTTACTCCATTGATGCCAAGATCTTCTTCCAGGTCATCCTGTTGGCCATTCCAGTTGCGGTCTTCCCATACGAGGTTACCCACTTTGGCCAGTTTCACCATGTAGTCTTCTACTTCCCCTTGAGGAACAATGGTTCTTTCGTCAAACTTGGAAGGGCCATCGGCACTCAGTCCACCAGTTGGGCTCAAACGAACCCGCACAAAGG
>JANMDF010000198.1:0-2628 GCA_031376145.1 Alphaproteobacteria bacterium | reverse complement strand
CCGCCCGCAGGCTCCATAATTCCCGTGTGCCAATCGCTTCCACATAGGCATTTCCGGCAATCAATAATTGGCTGTATACCGCTTCAAAAAAACTGGCCTGCCCCTGCGCTGGATTCGGACGACGCAGCAAGCTTAACAGCGGATGCTGTTCCAGCTCTTTGCCACTCTGAAACAGCATCAACGTGCAACTTGCCGCATTCTGCGCAATCTCGCGAATACAGCGATAGGCAATGACATTCCTGGCATAGCCCTCATCCGCCAGCGCCTCATACCGGCGTGGTGTCCAGCGTGGCTTGCCAATCTCGGCCAGACTGAACAGCCCGCCACGCACCGCATTTTGCTGTACTTTTGCCTTTTGAAAAAACCGCATAAACAATCCTTATTATAGTTGCCGAATCCGATACTGTGTACTGCCCTGCCCCAGCGCCAGTTCGGTGACTGCCCAGACCAGGGCATCCAGACGATCCGGCGAGACAGTACCCGTGCCGTCATAGCTGCACAGCTGTTCTTCCAGTTGCGGAAAATAGCCAACGTGATGCACCCTGCCCTGCTCGTACAGGGCTGCTACCGGTTCTGCCCGTGGCAGTTTGCCCTGCATGGCGCGCACTGCGCGGTATGGAATCGTTGGATCCACCACCCGCAGCATCTGTTCCACCAGTGCGCCGCCGTTGTTCACTTCCGCAATCACGCGGCTGGCGCGGTGCTGGTGAAACTCTGTCACTGCCGTGCGTGCCCACTGTTCCGGTGCAAACTGGCCTGATGCATCGCGCAGCACATACACATGCTGCGCATCATCAATACCCGCCACCACAATACCGGTCTCGCTACTGTCAGCATTACTGCTCACCGCCGGATCAATGGCCACCACGATACGATTCAGCGGCGGCGCACGCACCACCCGGTGCATTTCCAGAACTCCTGGCTGCCAGAGCGCATGCGTGTTATCCGCCAGCATTTCGGCATACAGTTCCTGTCGTCCAAGACGGGTGTTGCTGTAGCTATCATGCAGTGCCTGAATAAATGCCTCCGGCAGATTCACCGCGTTATCAAACGTGCTGCCACGCGTAACAACCGTCCCCGATGCTGCCAGCAGGGTTTTCATCAATGGCACCGGCTTGGGTGTTGTCGTTGCCACAACACGGGGATGCTTGCCAAGCCGCAATGCCATTTTCATGTTATCCCAGCTGGCGGCATAGTGCCATTTCGCCACCTCATCACACCAGGCATAGTGAAACTGGGGACCGCGCAGTTGGTCAGGATCTTCGGCGCTGAACAGATGCGCCACACTCCCATTCGGCCAGATGAGCTGTCGCTTCGAGGACTCAAACGTAGGCCGGAACCAGGGAGGAGCAATCTGTAAAAGGCCGCTTTCGCCTTCAACCATTACCATACGGGCATCATGCAGTGTCTCGCCGATCACGGCCAGACGACAGCCAGGGTTGCGAAAGGCTTTCTGGTGCAGCCATTCCGCACCGCAGCGGGTTTTACCCCAGCCGCGACCGGCAACAATCAGCCAGGTGACCCAGAAGCCACGCGGCTGGCGTTGTTCACGCCGCGCCCAGAACTGCCAGTCATGCTTCAGCACTTCCAGTTCCAGCGGCGTCAGACTGTTGAGCCACGCTTCGCGCTGGCTTGTTGATAACGATGCGATCAAGCTTGCGTTGCATCTGTCTTCGTAAAGCATCAATATCTTCTGGAGTTAGGGTGATCAGGGCTTCCACCCCGTCTTTGGTGGCTTTTTTACTCATGGTTTCCAACTTTCCAAGCATGGCGAGGGCGGCACGAATCCGTTGTTCCACCGTGGGCACCTGGGTGCCCTCAACGGCTTCGGACTGCTCCACCGGCTCGCCGTGAATAATGCGGGTTAAAAACGCATACACGTCATCAACCAGCCTGCAGGTATCGTCAGGGGGTTTTGGCATAAACAGCGGGTTGTTAGAGGTTGTAATTATCGCATACGGGGATAATCAGCAGGGCGATTTAAAAGTCTGGATTGCCACGCCTCGCCTGGCAGGCTATGCCTGCTGAAGGCATGGCTCGCAATGACATGCTCATCCGTCATTGCGAGGCGTAAGCCGAAGCAATCCAGCCAAGAAACAACTTTTAAATCGCCCTGGATCATCAGGCGGATGCAGACTGATCGTTTCTATGCAGCGAACTGCATACAAATCTGCACCCTATACTTGTATACTGCCTTTTTTTCTAAAACGTGTAAAGGGCTGTGCGAAAAAAAAAATTACCACTTACGCGGAACAGGGATTTTTGTCATGCTGCGCATCGCGAAGCATCCCATAATGTTGAGATTCTTCGACTACGCAAAACCTGATGGTTTTGCTACGCTCAGAATGACAGCGATGTTTCGCGTAAGCTGTATTATTTCATTGCCTGTTGATGAAAAATATATTAATATAAAATTATATAATAAATTAAAAATAAAAGAATACCAGAATGTACGCAGGGCAAAAATTTTTGAGGGATTTTTAGGCATAAAATTACGAAAAACCGGAGTTTGCACGACGTAAATGAGGATTTTGAGTAATTTTCTAAGCTGTAGAAATAAAACTGCAAAGCAGTTTTTTCTATAAGCCAATGAGCCTTAGTCAACACAAGCTGAATGGCGCAGTGTTG
>JANMDF010000189.1:0-3335 GCA_031376145.1 Alphaproteobacteria bacterium | reverse complement strand
GTACAGATTTACAGTGTCAGGTCTATACCTGATGACATTAATCATAAGGAATCATAAGGAATTTGAATGCCAGCTGAAACCTATACCTATTTTCGCTATGAGTCCGCAAACCTGCGTGCCGCCTATGGCGGTGATGCGCTACTGGATGCTGGCGACAGTGCCGAGATATACCCATTAACATTAACCCAGCGGCATATTGCCACCCAGTTGGGCTGGCCAGCCAGTGGCACGCATTATGTGTGTCGCAGCGGCAAGATCAGTACCGCACCCGAACAAACCTGGGCGCGGGTTTCCAGCGGTCTGTATCCTTCAATATCCCCCTATCTGACCAACAGCGAACTGGCCAGTGTCACCACCACTGCGCCTGCCAATTTTACCCTGACCGGGGACATCCCCAGTTTTATGCCCAAGGTTCGCAAGCAAACCATTTTTACCATTGGCGACAGTATCAGCGCGGGGGTAAGCACTACCAACGATCTGCTGGACGCGCCTGTTGCCCTGGCGATGGGCATGCTGGACAGCACCGCCGTTGAACATCCCCTGGAGCCGCAGAAACGCGGCTTTGAAGGGGTACAGTGGGCAGCCTGCAACCTGGCACTGGGTGGATCCTCCTGGGGTAATACCAATGCGGCGGGTGGCGATGCCGCCTATCCAAAACGCTTTGACCTGGCCTTTAACCAGCGGTTCCGCACCCTGCCCCTCAATACCACGGAAAAGGTGATCTGCCAGATATGGCTCGGCACGAATGATCTCGCCTATGATACAAGTCTGACGCCAGATCAGGTGTGGACACGTGCCACTACCCAGATTGGCCGGATGCGCACTGCCTTTCCCAACCTGAAAATCGTCATGGGTACGCTTATCCGGCGCACGGAAAATGCAGCATTACTGGCACGGTTGAACAGCTACAATACCCTGTTACGCGCCAATTATGCCAGCATCGGGGCAGATTATTTCGTAGATTACGAAGCCGCCCATCCCGATTTTTCCACCACCAGCGGTGGCAACAGTGCCAGCAGCAACTATGCCGGTGACGGCGTACATCCCAGCACGGCGGGTGCTGGGTTCCTGGCCACGGCGTTAAAGAATTTCATGCTGGGGGTGGCGTGGTAAGCCCCCGCCTGACGGCCACACCTTGTCCCCCCGCCGCCCACAGCGAAGCTGTGGCAGGCCTTTGCGCACCCACCAGTTCGTCGTCGTTTCCGAACAGGTGGGTGCGCAAAGGCCTGTGCAGGCTATGCCTGCGCGGCGGGGGGCCAAGGGGTGGCCGTCGCGGGGGCGACCCGCGTTATCTTACAGCAGGTACTGTTGAAATGGGTGTTGGCGTTGCCGCCAGCTGTGCCGCCATGTTGGGTACGACGCGGGAACGACCGGCTTTGCTGATAATCACAAAGACTTTCTGGCCAACCTGATAGGCTGGCTGTACACCCTGCACTACCGTCAACAGACGGTTGTTGGTGCGGCTGAAGGACGTTGTTTCGGTGCTGGCAGCGGGTTTATTGGTATCGACTTTCAGCACATTTTCGCCATCAACCACCTGGACGATATATTCCATACCAGGCTGTTTTGACAGCTGGCTTTGTGCCAGCGCACCGATCAGACCACCAGCAACAGCCCCGCCAATGGTGGCCGCCGCATTGCCGCTGCCTTTGCCAAACTGGTTGCCGGCAAGCCCGCCGGTAGCCCCACCCAGTAACATCCCACCACCGTTTTTGGATGCTTCATCAGCATCACTGACCTGCACCACACGGGCACTGACAATAATGCCTTCAAAAGTTTCGGCAACTTCGCCAACGGATTGTTCAACATAGTTGTTATCATTGATATTGGCAGCACAACCACTGAGCAGCAGCATCAGAGCGGTTAAGGAAAGTAAGGGGCGCATGGGGATCTCCAGAGATAGACGGAAGTAATATACGCCCATTATTGACCGCACGCAATGATCTGTGAAAATTATTGTGCAGCTGCCATGCCCCGACAGACAACATCCTTGATATAGCTGTCGATATAGTATTGCCGCAACCGCGCTGCATCCTTGGGTGTTTTGGCAATCCAGTAGCGCGCCTGGGCAAGATGAAAGCGCGTGGCCTTGCCCATATCAAAGTCATTTGTATATAAATTGTTGATACTGCGTAATTCAACATCCGCATCGACAAGGCTTTGCAGGCCTTCGCGCACCTGCTGCTTTGCCTGTGGATTCTGGCGGGCATAAAGCAGCCATTCATCGTGATATACTTTCAAGGCTTCACGCTGACCGGCGACATATTCCGCGTTACTCTGCTGCTCTACTGCCTGCTCGCTACCTTCCTGCTGCAATGCCTTCAGCGCGGCAGTGGCGATCAGCAACCGCTGCGCATCGCTGAAGTTCCGGCCTATAAAGGGTGTATCCAGCTGTTCTGTATACTGCTCACGTAATGCCTGCTGGCTTTCGGGTTTAAGCGCACAAGGTGCCGCATGGCCACTTGTCGCCAGTGCCAGCACGAGGCCACCAATAAACCAGGCTGAAATCGTATAAAATCGCATATCTGAAAAATATCATATTTTAGGGGTATTGTCCAGATTTCCCCAGACGCGCAGGGCGATTTAAAAGTTGTTTTTTGGCTGGATTGCTTCGGCTTACGCCTCGCAATGACGGATGAGCATGTCATTGCGAGCCATGCCTTCAGCAGGCATAGCCTGCCAGGCGAGGCGTGGCAATCCAGACTTTTAAAACGCCCTGCCGACATATGTTACCAGACGCGCATTTCCGTCAGCCGTGAAGCTGTCCGCTGAAATTCAAAGGTCAGGCGGTTGCCGCGATACAGGGTTCCAGGTGCACTGGCCGCCACACAGGCAAGACGTATCTTATGTTCATATAAAATATCAATCAACAGCATAAACCGCTTGGCTGCATCTTCATTATCAGCGGTAAGCAGGGGAATGCCGGTCATCAATACCGTGTGAAAATGCTCGGTTAATGCCAGGTAATCCGCCGTTCCCAGTGCCTTATTGCACCATGTTGCAAAATCCAGCCAGGCAACCCCGGCGGCGGATTTTTCAATCGTCAACATACGCCCCTGCACTGGCAACGCGGTGCGCTGCACCGTGTGCCCCTGGCTTAAATCCTTAAAAAGGCTCTCCAGCTTTTGCAGAGATTGTGCCGTGTCTGGAGAAAAAAACGTGTCCTGGCCATTAAGATCACGCAGGCGGTAATCTTTCGCACTGTTCAGTTCCACAATATCAACCTTGTTTTTCAACAAGGCAATAAACGGCAGAAAGGCATCACGCTGCAGACCGTCTTTGTACAGATCATCCGGCGGCCAGTTGCTGGTCGCTCCCGTTCCGCAGCTTGAACT
>JANMDF010000174.1:0-3190 GCA_031376145.1 Alphaproteobacteria bacterium | reverse complement strand
GATCAGGCCGGGGAAGGCACCTTTAGTGTATTCTTCTTCCAAGATAGCCACCGTATCGGTGTCAGCATCGCGGGTGTGCACCACCAGCGGCAGGCCGGTGGTGCGGGCAACAGCAATATGGGCACGGAAATTCTGCTGCTGGCGGCTATGATCGCCTTTATTATAAAAATAATCCAGGCCGGTTTCGCCAATGGCCACGACTTTGGGATCATGGGTCAGGGGTAATAGATCATCAACGCTGACCAGTTCAGCGTCGGCGGTGTGCGGATGCACACCGACAGAACAATACAGGTCTGGGCTGCGCCGTGCGGTTGCCAGTACCTGGGGAAACTTGCCAAGACTGGTGCAGATGGTGACCATCGTGCCCACACCGGCGGTTTTTGCCCGCGTCAGTACATCCGCGAAATCATCGGCAAACTCCGGAAAATCCAGGTGGCAGTGGCTGTCAATGAGCATCCGCACTGTCCTCGATATATTTCGCAAAAATGGGGGCAGGGACGGGCAGGGGCGTGCCAGGAACCAGGGCTTTATCTGCGGCAAGATCCGCCCAGCTGCGCTGTGCAGTGGGTACAGACACCAGATCCAGCATGGATCGCGCCGCATCCGGCGTAAACGCCTGCATGGCAAGTCCGAGGCAGCGGATGCACTCACTCAGGACATACAACACGGTGGCCATGCGTGCCGGATCGGTCTTTTTCAAGCCCCAGGGTGCCTGTGCATCAATATAGCGGTTGGCATCACCCGCCACAGCCATAATGGCTTCCAGGGCACGGTGAAAGGCCTGCACTTCCAGATGCTCCGCCACACTGCCATGCAGATGATACGCAGCGTGCAGCAGGGCGTCATCTTCGGCAGTAAATGCCCCGGGGGCTGGCAGGATACCATCGCAATTTTTCTGGATCATGGCCAGCACGCGCTGGCACAGGTTGCCAAGATCGTTTGCCAGATCCTGGTTCTGACGGCGTACCATGGCGGCTTTGGAATAATCACCATCACCACCAAACGGCACTTCGCGCAGGAGGAAATAGCGTACCTGATCAAGGCCAAAGGTAGAAATTAAGTCATAAGGATCAATGACATTGCCCAGCGATTTGGATATTTTCTCGCCTTCATTCGTCCACCAGCCCTGCGCAAAAATGCGTTTGGGCAGGGGTAGGCCAGCCGCCATAAGAAAGGCCGGCCAGTACACGCCGTGAAAACGCAGAATATCTTTGCCCACCATGTGCAGATCAGCCGGCCAGAACTTCTGGTAATCGCCGTTGTTTAGGTCGGGGTAGCCAATGGCGGTCAGGTAATTGGTCAGCGCGTCAAGCCAGACATACATAATGTGGCTGGGATCACCAGGCACTGGCACGCCCCATTTAAAAGTGGTGCGGGAAACGGATAAATCACGCAAGCCACCCTCAACAAAGCGTTTGACTTCATTAAAGCGGCTTTTGGGGGCGATGAAATCGGGATGGGATTCATAAAAATCGAGCAATGGCTGCTGCCAGGCCGATAGCTTGAAGAAATAGCTGGGCTCCTCCACCCATTCCACCGGTGCACCGGTTGGGGCGCGTCCAGCCAGCAGTTCGCTTTCCTGATAAAAGGCCTCGTCACGCACGGAATACCAGCCGGCATAACTGCCCAGATAAATCTGGTCGTTGGCCATGAGGGTGCGCCATAGCCCCTGCGCAGCAGTATAATGGCGGGGTTCGGTGGTGCGGATAAACTGATCAAAAGTCGCGCCAATCGCCCGACTCATCTGCAGAAAATTGGCGGCATTCTGGTCGGCAAAGGCCTGGGGTGTCATGCCTGCCGCAGTTGCAGATTGTTCTACTTTTTGCCCATGTTCATCAGTACCGGTGAGAAACAGCACATCATAGCCCTGCAACCGCTTGAAGCGTGCCAGCACGTCACAGGCCAGGGTGGTATAAGCATGGCCAATGTGCGGGGCACCGTTCACATAATAAATCGGCGTCGTTATATAATACGGTGTCATGCTTTTCTCAGTTCCTGCCATTCCAGCATGCTATGCAGGAAAACCTGACGCGCATCAAGGTGCAAGGTGGTGACATCGGCGGCATACTGGCGCAGGCGCAGCAGAAAAGCATCCAGCGCAGCAATGGGTTGCTGTGCACCTGCCTGTTTTTTAATGGTGTGCATCACGACTTGTTCAAAGAGTCCCAGCAGTTGACGGGTAAAGCTGGCCAGGCTCTCATGGCCAACTTTTTCCAGATTCTGGGTCAGATGCAGACAAGCGGCAGGGGAAGTAGGGTGTTGCCAGGCCGTCAGGCAGTTTTGTAAAAACTGCCACTGTTCCGGTTTTTGCTGCCAGGCAAAGATTGCGCCTGGGCTGCTCAGGAGATCGGTAATCTCGGCTGGTACGGGTGTAGAGGTGGCGTGCAGAGCCAATACGGCTTGTATCTCCTGGGGCGAAAGCGGTGCGAACAACAACCGCTGACAGCGCGAGCGAATGGTGGGCAGCAGGCGGTTGGGTGCATGGGCAATCAGCAGCAAGGTGGTGTTGGGCGTGGGTTCTTCCAGATTTTTCAGCAGGGCGTTGGCGGCGGCGGGGTTAAGGTCATCGGCGGCATCAATGATCACCACTTTGGCATTGCCCATGGCGGGCTTTAACCCCAGGAAGCCTTCCAGGGCACGGATGCTGTCAACGGGAATATCGGCTTTGACCTTGCCTTTATCATCCACAGGGCGGCTGATGGTCAGCACATCGGGATGCGCCCCTTCCAGCAGCAGGTGTGGCTGCTGTGCCTGCCAGTCAATGTGAAAGGTGGTTGCAGGTGGGGCAGGGGGCAGGGCATCGCCAAACAGGCCAGGCATTTCTTCCGTCGCCGGTGTATGGGTCAGCAGGCTGGCCGTCAGGTGGGTGGCAAACAGATGTTTGCCGATACCGCGTGTACCGCACAGCAGCAGGGCGTGCGGCAGTCTGTTCTGATGCAGCAGGCGCAGCACATGTGCCTGTTGCTGCTGATGGCCAATGAGGGTGGGTATCATGCTGGCAATGTAGCGGGTGGCAGAGGTTTTACCAGTATAAAAAGAGCATGTGCGGGGCGCACCCGTTCGGTGGTGAGGCTGGAGACCCGCCGCCGTGCAGCAAAGCTGCACGCCCATTTTCCCTGTAGCCTTTTAAGGCTACAGGGAAAATGGGCAAGATCGTGCTATGCACGATCGGCGGCGGGTCTCCAGCCTC
>JANMDF010000173.1:0-2760 GCA_031376145.1 Alphaproteobacteria bacterium | reverse complement strand
CAATAACAGCAAGATTGCTGGGTGCTTTTTCCACTGGCGGTTTTTCCACAATGCTGCTGGCTGTGACCAGATTACCAGTGCGACCGGTAGGGCTAACGACGCCGTAAGCACTGATTTTATCCATGGGCACTTCGCTTAAGGCCACCACGTTACCACCAACCGTATTATAGGATTCCATCATCTGCTGCAGGCAGGATTTTTCGGACAGCACCAGGTCATCGGCGAGTAATACGGCAAAGGGTTCATCGCCCACCAGGTTACGCGCACACCAGACAGCATGTCCCAGACCCAGCGGCTGCTGCTGGCGAATATAGGCAACCTGGCCTGGCTGTGCCTGACAACCGGTGATTTTTTCCAGAAAGACGTGTTTGCCTTTTTTACGGAGGGTATCGTGCAACTCATAGCTGTAGTCAAAATGATCTTCGATGGCGGACTTGCCGCGACCGGTCACAAAAATACATTCTTCAATGCCTGCCGCCCAAGCTTCTTCAACGGCGTATTGAATGATCGGCTTGTCTACTACCGGCAGCATTTCCTTAGGCATGGCCTTGGTAGCAGGGAGAAAGCGGGTGCCAAGACCACCCACGGGAAAAATCGCTTTGCGGACGCGTTTCATGCGGTAAACCTTATGATGTGAGCAATATCAACTAAACTACAAAGTGTAATATGCACACTTCTATATCCACGCCATAGCAACTTGGCAAGTGCAGTGCAGCAAAAAAATAGAAATTGTTCTGTTGATGCAGCACACCCTTCCCATTTTAACCTTAGCACGTTATACAGCGGCCATATTCATTAGAAAGTGCACACCATGGCCAGTTATCAGTATATTTATGTCATGAAGGGCTTGCGCAAGGTTCTGCCCACCGGGCGGGAACTGATCAAGGATGCCTGGCTGTCGTTTCTGCCCGGTGCCAAAATTGGCGTGCTGGGCCCCAACGGCGCGGGGAAGTCCACGCTGTTTCGCATCATGGCCGGGCTGGATAAGGAATTTACCGGCGAAGCCTGGGCGGCGGAAGGAGCGACGGTTGGCTATCTGGCACAGGAACCGGAGCTGGATCTCAATAAAACCGTGCAGGAAAACGTTACCGATGGCCTGGGGCATATCAAAGCCCTGATGGATCGCTTTAATGAAGTGAGCCTGAAATTCGGCGAAGACATGACAGACGATGCAATGAACACCCTGCTGGCCGAACAAGGCGAACTGCAGGAAAAGATTGATGCCTGCAATGGCTGGGAACTGGATCGTACCATTGAAATTGCCATGGACGCGTTGCGCTGCCCGCCAGGTGATGCCAACGTAGACAAGCTGTCGGGCGGCGAAAAACGCCGGGTGGCACTGTGCAAGCTGTTGCTGCAAAAACCGGACTTATTATTGCTTGATGAGCCGACCAACCACCTGGATGCCGAATCGGTGGCCTGGTTGGAACGGCATTTGAAGGAATATGCGGGCACGGTGGTGGCCGTTACCCACGATCGCTAGTTCCTGGACAATACCGCCGGTTGGATTCTGGAGGTGGATCGCGGCCAGACCATGCCGTTTGAGGGCAACTATTCCGGCTGGCTGGAGCAGAAAGAAAAACGCCAGGCGCAGGAAGAAAAATCCGAAGCCGGACGCCAGAAAACCCTGGCACACGAACTGGAATGGGTGCGTCAGTCCCCCAAAGCCCGCCAGGCGAAAAGCAAGGCGCGGATTGCCGCCTATGAAGAACTGCTGGCCAGGGAAGCCGATAAAGCCCCCGGCACGGCGCAGATCATTATTCCCGCTGGTCCCCGCCTGGGGGAGAACGTGATTCAGGTAGAGCACCTGAGCAAAGGCTTTGGCGACCGGTTGCTGATTGATGATCTGAACTTCACCCTGCCGCCTGGCGGCATTATCGGTGTGGTAGGACCCAACGGGGCGGGTAAAACCACCATGTTCCGGCTGATCACCGGCAATGACCAGCCGGACAAGGGCACGATCAAGCTCGGCGATACCGTCAAACTCGGCTATGTCGACCAAAGCCGTGACGCCCTTGATCCCAATAAAACCGTGTGGGAAGAAGTGGCACAGGGGCAGGAAATCATTGAACTGGGGCGGCATAAAACCCCCAGCCGTGCCTATTGCAGCAGCTTTAACTTTCGCGGAGCGGATCAACAGAAAAAAGTGGGGCAACTGTCCGGTGGGGAGCGCAACCGCGTGCACCTGGCCAAGATGCTGAAAAGCGGTGCCAACGTCCTGCTGCTTGATGAACCGACCAACGATCTGGATGTGGATACCCTGCGGGCTCTGGAAGACGCGCTGCTGGACTTTGCCGGCTGCGCCGTGGTCATCAGCCACGATCGCTGGTTTCTGGATCGTATCGCCACGCATATCCTCGCCTTTGAAGGCGACAGCCATGTGGAATGGTTTTCGGGCAACTATTCGGCCTATGAAGAAGACTATAAACGCCGCTTCGGCGAAGCCGCCTTACAGCCGCACCGGATTAAGTACAAGCCGTTGACGCGTTGATGTGAGGTGCAGCAAAAAATATGCGCTCCTTTTGGAAAGAAAATATTCCCAGATTTAAGGCCTATATTAATTTGATTAAATGGGGCTCGGCAATTTCAATCTTAATACTGATTACTATACCAGAAAACCTTAGGCCGTGTTGACAATTATTTTTAGATAATTCCTAGCGAAAAAAGCAATCAATACGATATTAATGCCTGCAAGGAATCGACGAACAAGTTTATCGTATCTCGTGGCTATGCCTCTGAACTCTTTTATTTTTCCGAAGA
>JANMDF010000172.1:0-8504 GCA_031376145.1 Alphaproteobacteria bacterium | reverse complement strand
AATGCCACCGGCGGTTTTTTCTTCCTGTTCCAGGCGGCGCACAAGCACGCGGTCATGCAATGGTTTGAAGTTCATAACGCAATCCTCTTGATCTATATGGATTTGAACTGATGTGGTGTATTAGCACTCATTATCAGCGAGTGCCAAATAGGTAGGCAGTCATGGTGACGGTGTCAAGAGGATTGCACAAAAAATGTCACCAGCCTATATGCAGCTGTATTGGAGGAGTGGCAGAGTGGTTGAATGCACCGCACTCGAAATGCGGCATAGGGGCAACTCTATCGGGGGTTCAAATCCCTCCTCCTCCGCCAGCACCGACGGGGTACACCCCTGTTGTGTTGTTAAAGGTCTTGAGTGCGCCGAGGCTTGGCGCAGCCAACTTTTAGGAATTTAATTGGGTTGTAGGGCTTGCCACCCATCACTTTCGTCATCCCGAAAGCTGGTTTTCTCCATGAGCCTTGCGAATGGTTAAGAAAACCAAGCTATTCGGGAACCAACCTTAAAATTCTGGATTCCGGATAACAGGCTCATCTTCCAAGGCATAGCCTTGGATTCGCCTATGTTTCCGGAAAAACGGAGAGCAGTGATGGGTGGTGAGGGGGCGCACTCCAAAAGTACGGCAAGTATTTGTGATTTCAGCACTTTGCTTCGTGTGAACCTGGAGCGGGTGAAGGGATTCGAACCCTCGACCCCGACCTTGGCAAGGTCGTGCTCTACCCCTGAGCTACACCCGCGCTCCGAATGTATGGAAGTGGGACTATACAAATTTCGATTGCCTTTGCAAGTGCTAGTTGGCACTTTATGCGGATAAATCTGAAAGTTTGCACATCATGACAGAAATGATTGACGTTGCTCCCGCACTGCTGGAGATTCTTGTGTGTCCATTGACCAAACAACCCTTGCGCTATGACCGTCAGGCGCAGGAGTTAATAAGTCCGGCAGCGGCACTAGCGTATCCCATCCGTGCGGGTATTCCGATTATGCTGGTTGAAGAAGCCCGCCCGTTAACCGAAGTAGAGCGGGCGGCGTTAAAAGCGACAACGCCTGCCGGTTAAATTATTCAGCAGTATACGTAATGGTGTAGGCTTTGCGGATCGCTTCTTCCCCTTCAATTTTTGGCGATGTCGCTGTTGGTATCTGATCTCGTTTGCGTACCATGCTGATACGCAATGTTGACTTTTGTTTGTTCAATATCTGTTCGAGGGCAGCGACAAGTTGCTGTTCACTTTCAGGGGCATCCCCTGTATTGAATTCCTTGAAAATTCCCAGCAACTGCTCGCGAGCAGATTTATCATCAATTTTCTGTGTAGCAGCAAAAATAGCAATGGCCTGATCCAGAATACCCTGATCTTTTAGCGTCAGCACATAAGCGTGCACATATTCACGATCTAGGGCTTTTTCCAGTTTTTGACGGTAGGCTTCTTTTTCAGCCTCGGTCAACTCGCCTGACTGCCAGGCCTCATGCAGCAGATCATAAAGTTCACGGGCATCCCGCTCCGACATCTGTGCCAGATCAATCGTATTGCTGAAGGCCAGTAATCCAGGTAAGTCGAGGCTGTCTTTATACAACGCGGTTTCTTCGCCCGTATTATGCGTGTACTTTACATCCAGTGCTAGTCCGGCAAAGCTGGCCATCAGGGTTTTCACAATGCTGAAAATATCCGGTGCACCACCGCCAATAACCGTCTGGAACGTGGATAGCTGTGCAACGGCTGCATCAATACCTTTGCCCGACAGTGTGATGCCCTTAAGTCCAACATCAAGGGTTACAGGCAGACTCCCTTTACGTTCAAAAGCATTAAGCGTTGCTTCATTAAGGCCAATAACAACCTCTGCATCCGGCTTGGGATCGGTAATGCTAGCTTTGGCGATGTAGACTTTTTCGTCAGCAAAACGCACACGCTCAATCCTGCCATTTAACTTATCAACACCGCTGTATGTAGTAAAAGTAACATCGTTGAACACCGTATCACTACCAACGGTTTCTCTGGTATATTTTACATCCTGCACGCTTTTCAGGACATGGACAAACGTTTCAGCGCGCATTGAGGCAACGGAACCATAGGTATGGTAGAGGTAAGCCCCTCCGCCGACCAGTGCTACGGCAATGCCGCCGAGGATGATCCATTTCTTTTTCATGGTGCGTTTCTTTCCTTAGCTACGAATTTTATAACCGATACGAATCAGGCGATGGGCAAGTGCCCACAGCAGGATATTGGTGATGAGCAGGGCAAGTGCCCCATGCGTAATACTGCCATCGCTGTAGCCCGTCATGGCATAACGCATGCCATCGATCATGTGGAAAAATGGATTAAAGTCAACCAGATTACGCCAGAAGGTTGGCAGTCGTTCCACGGAATAAAAAGTGCCGGATAAAAAGGACAGCGGTGTAACAATAAAATTGGTAATGGTGGCGACATGATCAAATTTTTCTGCCCAGATGCCGGTTAACAGCCCCAGCAACCCCAGCATCATCGCCCCCATGATACTGAAATAGATCAACCAACTGAATGAAAAAATAGTGTAGGGGATGACCAGCAGCATGCTGAGAGCCACAATTACGCCCACCAGCAGCCCGCGACTGACCGCACCCAGGGTCATGGCGGTGACAAATTCAAAAGCACTTAATGGGGGCAGCAGCAGGTCAACAATACTGCCGTTGACCTTGGCAATAATCAGCGAGGAAGACGCATTGGCAAACGCATTCTGGACAATCGCCATCATGATCAGGCCAGGAATCAGGAAATGGCTGTAATCCAGGCCAGGCGCAACGGTGGGATTATTATGCAGTGTCAGCAGAAACACGGCCATAAATAAGAGGGTAGTCACCACGGGTGCTACCAGGGTTTGCATCCACACTTTCCAGAAGCGTAAAACCTCTTTATGGTACAGCGTTTTTAACCCAATCCAGTTAACCCCATTGGTAGCAAAAATGGCGCGTTCCATTACTGAATCCTATCTCTTAAATGCGGCGCGATACTATCTGCTTCGCTGGCCAGCGTCTACAGCGAATCTTCAACGCTTTTTACAGCGGCGCATCGCTAAACACAGCGAAGGGAATGCGGAAGTGATGGCCACTGCCCAGACCCTGCTTGCGCCAGTGATCCAGATATTACAGGCCGAAGGCAGTTTGAATGATGTGCGGTACGGCCAGGATCTGGCCAGCAGGCTGCAGCAGCAGGGCAAACCGCTGAAGGTTATTGCCGGTCAGTTACAGGCCAAAGGTCTAGCGGCATCAGTTGTTAAAGATGCCCTGCAACAGGTGCAGGGTGCAGCGCTGGTGGATGGTGGCGCCGATCTGTTGGCTGCCAGAGCCTATGTCGCCCGGCGGCGTCTTGGATTCTGGCGCGGGGATGCAGCGTGCGATTATATGCAAAAAGATATGGGTGCACTGGCGCGACGCGGCTTTTCATACCAGACAGCGAAGCGGGCATTGCAGCGTACGGAGATAGAGTAGACCTCTTTTGCAAGAGGTCTATTGAAGAATGATGGCTGGTTGCATCGCCATGACAAATCATCATCGCTGATTTTGCAGTGCATCCAGCAATGCACATACGGTCTCGCCTGCTGCCACTTTCGGTGGATTATCTGCATCCCAGTGGCAGTGCTGATTAAAGAAAGTAATGGCGGTTTCTGCGTATCGACCGCCATACACGGCACCCGATACGTCGGTGGTTTTTGGCTTGCCGGGCAGGGGCTGAAACTTGCATCCAGCTGGCAGAAAAAAACTACTTAATAAAATTTCTAAAGTAGCCATATTTTCATAAAGATATACATGATCAGCCTCCGGAAGGCTTACCATCTGACCATTTGTATCAAAAAGCCCGTGGTCTTTTGCGCCGTATAGCGGCGTTGGGTCAAAGCTGGTTATGGCGCTATCAAAATTGGTATTAATCAGCGATGAGCTGCGAAGGCTGCCGCCAATAAAAGTCGACGATTGCAGATTAGCTCCATTCAGGTTAGCCCCGCTGAAATCACAAGAGTCAAGCAGGCTGTGATTAAAATCAGCATTTTGAAGATTAAGGTTTGTAAAGTTGCAAAGATACAGTTGTGCACGTTCAAAGTCCAGATCTGTTAATTCCAGTGACGTATCGCCAGTGCGTCTTTGTAGAAGTTCAACAAATGCTTGATAGAGCGTGTCTATTAACCCACCATGGTCTGTTCTATAGGGGTTAGCGTTGAGCATTGCGTTCATCGCCATGAGTATATTGGGTGTTTCGGGCAGACATTTAAGGGCTTCTTTCAGTTCCAGTTCTGTATAGGCAAAGGACATAGGACTGTCGTCCTGTGTGGCATTTGCCATTTGGATAAACTGCTGACCGCGCCGCGCTAAGTCGGCCTTGCCTGGTACTGGATCAAGACCGTCAAAAAGAGTGGCAAAATTCTGTGCCGTATAGCGGGCTACTTTGCCCATTCTCTGATTGATATGGGGCTCGACAAGTTCAAAGCGGTATAAGACAAGCAAAGCACCGGCAAGAGTCTTTATGTCGTAGCTGTCGGTGTAAAGTGCAGATGGCAAAGTGCCGGTATTTTGTATCATATGTTGCAACAGGGGGTTATTCTCGAGTGTGTGTACCATAGAGTATTGCCTTGAGCCATCCCACGCCATAGCGTGCAGATCGGCTGTTGGAAGAGGCAAGTCCTGCGCGGATCGATAAATTACGCCTTGGAACATTTTTGCTTCAACCAAGTGTTCCAGAAGACTTTCAAGATCATTATACGTATAAGGGATGAGATGGTATCCCGGATATGCTGATCCTGAATATTTAACAAGAGGATTAATAGATAGATCGTTTAGAATTGTCCATGCTTCGCTGCGTTCCATTTTCAGAGATCTCCGTGTTCAGCAGCAGTATATAGACGCTTTGAAACTGCGTCTGTGCGCAATATCACAAAGCGGATAAAGGGTGCAAAACAAGATCCTTCACTGCGTTCAGGATGACAAAAACAAGCTAAGCTGCCATATAGTGCGGCATCCAGGCTTCCATGGTTTCGCGCAAAACTGTGATCGTGCTAACGGTTACACTGTTCAACACCAGGCTGTCACCGCCACTGCGGCCGATTTTCTGTAAAGAGATACCGTGTGCAGTGGCCAGGGCTTCCAGGTCAGACGGCTTGGATGTAGCTACAATATACCGCCCCTGATCTTCGCCGAACAACAGGGCAGGGGACAGATCAAGCTGTACGTCAACGCCCACACCATGGGGCAGGCAGAACTCCAGCAGACCAATGAGCAGGCCGCCGGTGGAAAGATCATGGCAGGCTTCAAGTAAATTATTAGAATTTGATTCTAATATAAAGTTTCCATTGCTTTTTTCATCATCAAGATTGACGGGTGGTGGTGCATACACCGTTTCATCACCCAGCACCCGCAGGTATAAAGAACAGCCCAGCCAGCCAGCACTGTTGCCCACCACATATAACGTTACTCCTGCATCGTGCAGATGGTTGGAGAGGTGTTGCGACACGTTATCCAGCTTACCCACCCCGCCAATAACGGGGGTGGGCAGAATGGCGTTGCCGTTGGTTTCATTATATAAAGAGACGTTGCCGGAAATAATTGGAAAATCAAGCGTACGACAGGCTTCGCCCATTCCCTGGAGGCATCCCACCAGTTGCCCCATGATCTCAGGCTTTTGCGGATTGCCGAAATTAAGATTGTTGGTCACGGCCAGGGGTTTTGCACCGCTGGCGACTAAATTGCGCCAGGCCTCTGCCACCGCCTGCTTGCCACCCGTTACTGGATCAGCATAGCAATAGCGCGGGGTACAGTCGGTGGTCATGGCTAACGCTTTATCAGTGCCATGCACCCGCACCACAGCCGCATCACCACCGCTGGCCACCAGCGTATCTGCACCAACAGAACTGTCATACTGTTCCCAGATCCAGCGTTTGCTGGCCTGGTTGGGGTGCTGCAACATCTTGAGGAGAATATCCTTGATGGGTGCCGGAAATTTTGCCTGAGTGCTGTTAAACACCGGCCTTGGTGGCGTTGAGGTATGCGGGCGGTCATACAGGGGCGATTTTTCCACCAGCGGTGCCACGACAATATCAGCCTCAACAACATCGTTGTGTTTGACCACCAGGCGTCCGGTGTCCGTCACCTTACCAATTACGGCGCAATCCAGATCCCATTTGGCAAAAATCGCCTGTGCTTCCGCTTCGCGGCCAGGTTTCAGGATCATCAGCATCCGTTCCTGGCTTTCGGATAACATCATTTCATAGGCGGTCATCGCCGTTTCGCGTTGCGGCACATGATCGAGATTGAGCTCAATCCCGACTTCACCTTTGCTGGCCATTTCGACAGAGGAGGAGGTCAGTCCTGCCGCCCCCATATCCTGAATCGCCACAATCGCATCGGTGGCCATGAGTTCCAGGCAGGCTTCCAGCAATAGTTTTTCGGTGAACGGATCACCAACCTGCACCGTGGGGCGTTTTTCTTCACTGTCTTCAGAAAATTCAGCAGAGGCCATGGTGGCACCGTGAATGCCGTCACGTCCGGTTTTCGCACCGACATACACCACCGCATTGCCGACACCGGCAGCCGCCGAATAAAAAATCTTATCGGTTTTCGCAATGCCTACTGTCATGGCATTGACCAGGATATTGCCGTTATAGGCAGGATCAAATTCACACTCACCACCTACGGTGGGCACACCCATACAGTTGCCATAGCCCCCGATACCAGCCACAACACCGGCCAGCAAGCTTCGGGTTTTGGGGTGTGCAGGATCACCAAAACGCAGGGCATTCAGGTTGGCAATGGGACGGGCGCCCATGGTGAACACATCGCGCATGATGCCACCGACACCGGTGGCTGCACCCTGATAGGGTTCAATAAATGACGGGTGGTTGTGGCTTTCAATTTTGAAAATACAGGCATCACCATCGCCAATATCAATCACACCGGCATTCTCACCGGGGCCGCAAATCACCCACGGTGCCGTGGTGGGTAGTTTCTTTAAGTGAATGCGGGAAGATTTATAGGAACAATGCTCGCTCCACATCACCGAGAAAATCCCCAGTTCGGTCATGGTTGGTTCACGCCCCATGATCTCCAGTACGCGCTGGTATTCATCGGATGTGAAGCCGTGCTGCTGGACGGTGGCGGTATTAATCATTGTTGTTTCTGTGCGGTGGCGTTGTAAAATTCTAGTATTGTCTTGAATTCGTGATCCTGGACACCCTGCGAGGACATGCGCCTTGCTATTTCATCGGCTTTTTGTTCGGAAAAGGTCTCTCTACTTACCAGTAAAGCTTTTGTTAGAGCGTCTTGATGCGTTGTTGGAATGACACCCGGTTTTCTTCCTTCTGCAAGTAAGGCGACGTGATATTGTATGACATCAGACATAGGTTTGCTCCATTATTACTGATTCAATATGGCTTTCAAAATACGCTGCCCATCCAGCCCAACGCCCAGGCGGGGATCGGTGACGCGCTCAGGATGCGGCATCATGCCCAGGATAGTATGCTGTGCATTAGTTATGCCGGCAATATCCAAGGCGGCACCATTGGGATTGTCCGGATCACCTTCGGCGGTGCAGTAAGTATAGGCTATCTGATTGCGATCCTGAAGCTGCTTCAGGGTATCGCTGTCGGCATAGTAATTGCCGTCATGATGGGCAATCGGGACAGCCAGGACGTCTTTACGGGTGGCCAGGGGATTGTCATTGGCCTTGATATGCACGGTTTTACAGATGAATTTCAGGGCGCGGTTGCGCAGCAGCACACCAGGCAGCAGACCTGCCTCACACAGAATCTGAAAACCATTGCACACCCCCAGGATGCGCACACCACGCGCCGCATGGCGTTTGACTTCCTGCATGATCGGGCTGTGTGCCGCCATGGCACCACAGCGCAGATAATCGCCAAACGAAAACCCGCCAGGCAGAGCAATCAGATCAACGTTGGGAATCGTGGTGTCCTGATGCCAGATGCTTAACGGCGGCTTGCCGGTGAGCAGGCGCAAGGCTTCGCGCATGTCGCGATCACAGTTGGAGGCGGGGAAGGTAATAACAGCCGTTTGCATGTCAACTCTGGTATAAATTCGCAGGCTTTCATAAAGAATCACTGTCATTCTGAGCGTAGCGAAGAATCTGAATATTCAAAAGATCCTTCAGCTGTGCTCAGGATGACAGAAAAGCCTGATGGGCTGTGCTTATGGTATTTCTGCAGGGTTTTCCAGCGAAAAAATATGAGCGCACTGATGCAGGATAGGGGTTTTTGTAAAAAAGGGTTGCGTGATATGCATTCTATGCGTAACAGACGGATTCCACATAGTGTGCTGCCGTGGCTCAGGGGTAGAGCACGTCCTTGGTAAGGACGGGGTCGGAGGTTCGATTCCTCTCGGCAGCACCATTTCACTTAGGCCGTGTTGACAATTATTTTTAGATAATTCCTAGCGAAAAAAGCAATCAATACGATATTAATGCCTGCAAGGAATCGACGAACAAGTTTATCGTATCTCGTGGCTATGCCTCTGAACTCTTTTATTTTTCCGAAGA
>JANMDF010000152.1:0-4473 GCA_031376145.1 Alphaproteobacteria bacterium | reverse complement strand
GGCGGATTGGCAGCAAAACTCCGCGCCGGGCCATGTTCAAAGCCCTGATCTACCGGTAGAATGATCAGTTTCCCCGTGCCACCCAGGCGGCCATGCATCAAAATCCGCGCCAGGTTGGTTTTGCTGCCTGGGGTATCGCTTTCATAATGGCTGAGAATCTTTTTTACTTTTTGCGTAATGCGCATGGGAGGCTCCTGAATAAGTATAATACACTGAAATCACGGCTGGCATAAACGATGCGGGCAGAGATTGCAACCGCCTTTCAAGTCTGAATAAGCCGTTGCTGTATATCTTCCAGTACCAGCGCGGTCAGAATGCCGCTGGCATAGGCACCGGTATCAATACCAATCCGGTTTGGCAGGATTTCTGCTTTGGCACTGATGGTGTGTCCATGTACCACCACTTTTTCGTACATCTTCCGACTGGATAAAAACGGTTCGCGTATCCACAGCAGATCATGCGTATCCTGGTTATCCAGTAGCCGCATGGGATCAATCCCTGCATGGGCAAAGAAATAATCTCCAATCTGATAGGACAACTGCAGACGTTCCAGAAACTGGCGATGCTTTTCTGGTAGGTATTGCAGCAATTGCCGCCGCATATCAGCATGTGCTGTGTGCGTATCCGTATCATCCGAGACGTGTACGCCATAACTCAGTAATGTTTCTTTGCCACCATAGGCTAGCCATGCTTTTGCTGTCTCTACGGCCACACCTGCATCCAGAAATTCCAGCATGGCCTGTTCGTGGTTGCCCTTCAGGTATAGAGGTGTTGCGCCTGCTGGTGGGGGTGCATCTACCAGGAGATCCAGCACCTGTTTACTGTGTTCACCACGGTCAACGTAATCGCCTAAATAGATAATGGTCAGGGTTGCCGGTGATTTACCTTGCTGATCCGCTTCGATGCGCTGATGCAAGTCCTGCAAGAGATCAACACGACCATGAATATCACCGATTGCATAGACGCGCTGGCTGGAGGGAATGCGGGGTTGATGCGCAGGTTGGGGTTTGCGGCGAAAAAACATGATTCAGCCTATTTTACGAATCACAAAAAGGGTTTTATGTTGAGATGTACGTTGCAGTGATTGATCTGTAACAATTTGTATATTCATGTTTTGTGGAATTCTGGTGCGCGCCTGTGCCAGCAGTTGCGCAGCATCTTTTGCACCAAAGCCATTGGTGGTACGTACGCGGATTTCAATTTCATCAATAGCGTGCTGCAAAAACTGTATCTGTTCAACAAAATCCACATTACGGGGGATGATGTTTAGGCCGATAACCCGCCCGCCATCTGGGGTTAACAGATACTCACTGTTGCGACCGGCAATGCGGCAAAAGGGTTTAAAACCAAGTGCAACCGCGCTCAGATCCTGTGCGGTATAGGTGTCAGGATACAAGATCATATCATCGGTCTGATAGCGCACCAGCGGCATTTTCCGGTTCCAGTAGCTGGTTCCCACAACACTTGCTGCACGGTAGCCAGGAGGGGTATCTATCGCTAATGGTATCAATTCCGCATAACCATAGCTCGGGACAAACCAGGCTTCATCGCCTTTGTTACTGAAACTCAGGCAGACGCGCTCTGCCTGCCCGTAATAGTCCAGCACCTGTGTCCCCAGTACCTGTTCAGCCTTGGTGCGTATCGCTGTTGATAACATTTCTGATGAACTGAAGACGAGCTTTACAGACAGTTGCAAGTCAGATTGTTTCAGCAACGTGGTAAGCAGATCCAGAGCGGATGGATACACCCACAACATATCCGGAGCGTATGTCTGGATCGTTTCAACATACCAGGGTAGTGTTTTCGCGTTCAGATGCGGCAACGACAATTGCAGATAATTATTATCGCGATATGTGCCGTATGGCGGGGATGTGTCATCGGGATTTTTTACGGCATCACCGCGCAACACGGCAACCCTGGCAGTCGCAAACGTAATGCCATATGGTGCAAGAATATGATCCAGAAACGCCTGTTCGGCAGCAATACTCGCCAGCGACCGTTTCAACTGCAGGGGAAAACCACTGGAACCGCTGGTGGCAGCAGGAATAGACAATGTCCATGGGCGACAAAAATCTTTGTATCGCCGCTGAATTTCCTGTTTTTCCAGCACTGGCCAGGTATCCAGCTCCAGTGTGCGGCCTCGCCCATAGGGCGTTTGCTGAGCAGCCTGCAATGTATCGCGTAACAGCTGTTCGCTGTAAGCGGCACGCTCTGTCAGGGTATTATACGATGCCATCATTACAGCGGCCTGCTGTGCAGGCCTGTAGTGCGTCGGCCAGGTGCGCAAGACCTGATTCACTTTGCCGTAGCGTTTGGCCAGGGCAGCCATTCTAACAGACCAGCTGACCGTCACGTGGAATCTCCAGCACCGACCAGGTTACGTGCAAAAGCCAGTGCGTCAAAAACCTGCAGATCGTCAATGTGCTCGCCAACACCAATAGCATGAATGGGCAAATGAAACTGTTGTGTTAAATTGACCACAATGCCACCACGGGCGGTGCCGTCCAGCTTGGTGACGATCAAGCCGGTTAAAGGCGAGGCCTCTCTGAATAATGCCACCTGCGATATGGCTGTTTGACCGGTAGTAGCATCCAGCACCAATACGGTATCATGTGGTGCATCCGGCATAACTTTTTGCATCACGCGCACCACTTTGGCCAGTTCCTGCATCAGGTGATCTTTATTGTGCAGTCGACCTGCCGTATCAATCAGTACCACATCCGCATGCTGCTGTAAGGCCTGCTGAAGACCATCAAACACTACGGAGGCAACATCTGCCTGATCACCACCGGTATAGACTGACACACCGGCACGTTCTGCCCAGACCCGCAGCTGTGCTACTGCGGCTGCCCGAAACGTATCTCCGGCAACCACCAGGACTTTACGGCCAGTGGCATGGTATTGCGCAGCCAGTTTGCCAATGGTAGTGGTCTTGCCGCTGCCATTGACGCCCACCACCAGAATGACCTGTGGTTTCTTGTCATACCGTACCGGCAGAGGGCTGGCGTAGGGTTGCAGCATATCAGTGATGCGCGTTGCCAGAAAGGCCTGCACTTCAGCCACATCAATGTTTTTGTCAAAGCGGTCTTTGCTGAATTCGGTGATTAAGCTGGATGCACTTGCTGCGCCGAAGTCTGCCGCAATCAGGATATCCTCCAGCTCTTCCAGGGTTGCGGCATCCAGTTTACGCTGGGTGAAAACCGATGTGATCTTTTGCGTCAACCCGCCGGAGGTTTTACTTAAGCCGGATTTCAGGCGCGCCAGCCAGCTCATGCAACCAGAATCCCCTGCACGCCATGGGCGGTGGCTGTGGTTGTCTGCATGGTATAGAGCGTTCCCACGGTTAAAGTCTCTGTAAAGGTTACTGGCACAAAATGTGGTGTATGACCAGTGTTGCCATGTTCTGCGATAATCGCAACAGTTTTACCGGTGTACCCTGCAAAATAGGTTGCTTGCCGTGTCTCTCCAAGGTTGCGCAACTGTGCTGCCCGCTGTTTGCGTACAAACACCGGCACCGCTGGCATCCGTGCGGCGGGTGTGCCGTCACGTTCGGAATAGGGAAATACATGCAGGTATAAAAGATCAGCTTCTTCCACCAGGCGCACACTGTCGGCAAACATGGCATCATCTTCAGTGGGGAATCCCGCAATGATATCCGCACCAAACACAATATCGGGGCGCAGCGCACGGGCTTTTGCCACGACATCCAGCACATCCTGGCGTAAATGCCGTCGTTTCATGCGTTTGAGAATCAGATCGTTACCGGCCTGCACACTTAAGTGCAGGTGCGGCATAAACCGAGATTCAGTGGCGATCAGATCGTATAAATCCTTATCTATTTCGACTGGATCCAGCGAAGACAGCCGTAAACGAGGTAGTTCCGGTACCAGTTTCAGTAGCCGTTTACACAGCTGCCCCAGGGTTGGCTCTCCGGGCAGATCATGGCCATACGACGTCACATCGACGCCAGTCAGCACCACCTCGTTATAGCCAGTCTCGACCAGTGTACGTACCTGGGTTACCACATCGCCCACAGGCACACTGCGGCTGTTGCCGCGTCCATAAGGGATGATGCAGAAGGTGCAGCGATGGTCACAGCCCTGCTGTACCTGCACAAAAGCCCGTGCCCGCCCCTCAAAATCAGTGACCAGATGCGGGGCGGTATCTTTGGCAGCCATAATATCGCTGACCACCTGGGGTGTGCTGGTTTGATAGCTGCTGATTTGCAGTTTTTCCGTGTTGCCTAGAACACGATTCACTTCCGGCATGGCCTGGTACACATCCGGTGCAATCTGGGCGGCACAGCCGGTAACAATAATGGTAGCCTCTGGATGTTTGCGGCGGGCGCGGCGTATGGCTTGCCTTGCCTGCTTTTCTGCCTGTGAGGTTACCGCACAGGTATTGAAAATGATGGTGTTTTCCAGGCCGCTTTGCGCCGCCAGCTGCTGGATCACAGCAGATTCATTGATGTTC
>JANMDF010000099.1:0-6154 GCA_031376145.1 Alphaproteobacteria bacterium | reverse complement strand
CATGCATTATGCTGCAGGTGCAGGTCATACCCATGGCAACACCGCTACTGATAGGCACGGTAAACGCGTTCCCTTGTCAAACGTTGATTATGCTTGGCTTATTAAAAAGAATACAGACGCGCAGCCAGGCTTGACCAGCAGTCAAAGCGTAATGTCTTACAATCATTCTACAGGACATTACAGAGCATTACAACCTGCTGATTACTATGTTGCTGCCAATGTACTGGGGTTACGTGCGGATGTTTTTGCACGGTCTACAAATATGTATGTACATAACAAAAATGATGGTTTTTTACCAAAAACCCTGCCTCCGGGGATGTTCTCATTAACGATGACGGAGAAGAACGGCGGCATCCTGAATACCCGTGTTGCCGACACAACAGCCTCAACCGCATGGCAAAGCGTTGTGCCGGGGCCTTACAGTTTTATTACTACTATTCAGGGCACACCCTATGCAGATACAATTTCACCAGGGCAGGGTTTTGAGCATGTTAAGGCCGGTGCGGGCAATGATGCTGTTGTTATTGAAGCGGACACAATACACCAGCCAAACCAGGCAGCAATATCTGTGCAATTAGGCAAAGGGCATGATCAGCTCGTATTTTATATGCCGTATACTTTTTCGACTGATAAACACCCAGTTCAACTGGAATTGAAGGATTTTTCGGCGAAACAGGATTCAATTTTTGTTGGGAATATGCGTGAGGCTAGCAGGTTTTTAGAACCGCGCATCAGTATTAATGCGATCAATCCTGATAAAGTGGTTATGGAGATCGCTGTTTTTTATACGGCAATACAACAGGAACGCACAATCGCCAGCGTATTTTTGAAGAATTTAACCCCAAACGATATTGCAAAAATTCGCACCAACACCAATAATGGTGAACCGATTGTGCCGACAATTCTGCGGTATGGTACTGGTAGGGATTAGACAAAATAACGATATTTCCGTCTTCGCTGGGGATTTGCGAGAAGATGGTGTAGAAAATCCAGAAATGAACAGCCCTGTTGCGATACTGCAAAGTCTGTGTTAGGGCTGCTGCACACTCAAATGGCTAGCAAAAACCATGCGTCTCGTTATTTTTTATATCCTGCTGTTATTGCCAGTGGCTGCAGTTGCGCAGGAGCCTGCACCTGCATTGATAGAGAAACACGATGACTGGCGTGGCTACACGCTGATCGAGCCTACCGGTAAAATCTGCTATCTGGTCAGCAAACCGACACAGACCACTGGCAGTTATGTGCAGCGCGCCTCAATTCATGCCTTCATTACCCATCGCCCGACACTGAAAGCGATGGATGAATTCACTTTTAATGCAGGCTACACCTATAAAAAAGATTCCTCTGTAAAGGTAGATATTGATGGACGCAGTTTCAATCTGGTAACTGGCGAGGAACGCGCCTGGACAGAAACGCTGTCTATGGATAAAGCACTGGTTGCCGCCATGAAAAAAGGCAACAATATGACCGTTCAGGGGATTTCCAATCAGGGAACCCCAACTATTGATACTTTTTCTCTGCGCGGGTTTACGGCAACCTATGATGCGACCAAGGCGGCCTGTAAAGAGTGACCCCTACCCCCGATCCTGTTGAAAAACCTGCGCCTGCCCCACTGCCGCCTGCTGCTGGCAAGCCCGGTCTTATTGGGCTGTCGCGCCCGGAATTGATTGCAGCCTTGGCAGATATTGGTCTACCGGCATTCCGTGGCAAGCAGGTCTGGCACTGGCTGTATAATCGGGGTGTTACCGATTTTACCGCCATGAGTAGTTTATCAAAAAGCGTGCAGCAACAACTGGCAGATACGTTTGATATCACCCGCCCAGTGCTGACACAAAACCAGCAATCTGTGGATGGGACACGCAAGTGGCTGTTACAGTTTTCGGATCGCAATGAAGTTGAAACCGTTTTCATTCCTGAAGCCAGCCGTGGCACGCTCTGTATTTCCTCACAAGTTGGATGCACATTGAACTGCACCTTTTGCCATACCGGCACACAAGCCTGGGTACGCAACCTTACAGCGGCGGATATCGTCAATCAGGTGCTGATTGCCCGTGATAGTCTGGGAGAATGGCCTACCAAACCTGATGGGCGGGAACTGACCAATATTGTGCTGATGGGTATGGGTGAACCCCTTTATAATTATGAGAACGTGGCCAAAGCCATGCAGATTATCATGGATCCGGAAGGCATTTCGTTGTCACGCCGCCGGATTACCCTGTCAACGTCTGGCGTAGTGCCGATGATTAAACGCTGTGGTGCGGAACTGGGTGTCAATCTGGCTATTTCTCTACATGCAGTTCGAGATGACTTGCGTGACCAGATTGTGCCATTGAACCGCAAATACCCAATTGCTGAGCTGCTGAACGCCTGCCGCGAATATCCGGGCGTGAATAATGCCCGGCGCATTACCTTTGAGTATGTGATGCTGAAGGGCGTTAATGACAGTGATGCCGATGCCCGCGAACTGGTGCGCCTATTGGATGGTATCCCCGCCAAAGTCAATCTGATCCCGTTTAATCCCTGGCCGGGGGCACCCTATGAATGCTCCAGTAATAACCGTATTCATGCGTTTGGCGATATTGTGCATGCTGGTGGCTATCCAACACCAGTGCGCCGCGCACGGGGACAGGATATTCTGGCAGCTTGTGGTCAGTTAAAAAGCGAGAGCCAGAAAATTCGGAAAAGTTTAATGCAAGAATAGATACACATTGTGTATCTATTCTCCCTGTGTTACAATGTGGCAGAGGTGCATATGCAACATACAGATTCTTCTGCAAGCACAACCCGCGCCGTGAATCTTCGCGTACGGGATGACGTGCGTGATCTTATTGATCGCGCCGCACGTGCACAAAGTAAATCACGCTCAGATTTTATGATTGACGCAGCACGGCGGGCAGCCGAAGATGCCTTGCAGGATCAGACCTATCTGCGTGTGGATTCGGAAACGCATGCATTTTTTCTGTCTGTGCTTGATCTTCCACCGGATAATACAGGATTTAAGCGTCTTATGAATGTGCCGCGTCCATGGTAAAAAAGTTTGCCTGGCATGCTGTTTGACGCTCCCATTCTTTTGAATGAGCAGCATCGTCTGCAAGATTTTGACTGTGGTGTTGACAGTATCAACGACTGGTTGAAACGTCGTGCTCTTGCCAATCAATACAATAACGCATCCCGCACCTACGTTATTGTTGTGGAAGGCAAAGTCATTGCTTTTTATTGCCTGGCCTCTGGCGCATTGGCGTCTCATGATGCCCCCGGTGCAACCCGGCGGAATATGCCCGAGCCAATACCTGTTGCAATCCTTGGCAGACTTGGTATTGACACCGCCTGGCAACACCGTGGTTTAGGGGCTGCCATGCTGCAGGATGCCGTGCTGCGCACTGCCAGTGCTGCTGATATTATTGGTATTAAGGGAATTATTGTGCATGCTGTATCAGCTTCTGCCAAAAATTTTTATATGCACTACGGATTTACCCCATCTCCAACACAACCCATGCTCTTGATTTTATCATTAAAGCCCTAACACTTGGATGCTCTCATGCAAAAAAACATCAAAAAAATCGTTCTTGCTTACTCTGGCGGTCTGGATACCTCTGTCATCGTAAAATGGCTGCAACAGCAGTATGCGGCAGAAGTTATAACCTTTACCGCCGATATCGGCCAGGGTGAAGAGATCGAGCCTGCCCGTAAAAAAGCTGAAATGCTTGGCGTGCGTCAGATGTTTGTGGAAGATCTGCGCGAAGAATTTGTGCGCGACTTTGTTTTTCCCATGTTTCGTGCCAATGCCCAATATGAAGGGCTTTATTTGCTGGGAACGAGCATCGCCCGTCCATTGATTGCCAAGCGGCAGATTGAGATTGCACGGGAAGTGGGTGCTGATGCCGTCTCGCATGGGGCGACCGGCAAGGGCAATGACCAGGTGCGTTTCGAACTGACCTACTATGCGCTGAACCCCAACATCAAAATCGTTGCACCCTGGCGTGAGTGGGACTTGCTGTCACGCCAGAAACTTCTGGCCTTTGCCGAGAACCATCAAATTCCCATTGCCAAGGATAAATACGGCGAAGCCCCCTACTCTATTGATGCCAACCTGCTGCATACCTCTTTTGAAGGCAAGGCACTGGAGGATCCATGGGTTGCCCCGGATGAGCAAATGTTCATTCGCACAGTATCCCCTGAAAACGCCCCGGATATGGCCGAAGAAATCAGCATTGATTTTAACAAAGGCGACCCGGTGGCCGTTAATGGTCAATCGCTGACCCCGGCGGGCATCCTCACAAAACTCAATGAATTGGGCGGCAGGCACGGTGTTGGCCGCCTGGATCTCGTAGAAAACCGCTTTGTTGGCATTAAGTCACGTGGCGTTTATGAAACACCGGGGGGCAGCGTCTGGCTGCTGGCACACCGCGCTTTGGAAAGCATCACGCTTGATCGTGAGTCTGCTCACCTGAAAGACGAGTTGATGCCGCGTTATGCTAAACTGATTTATAATGGTTTCTGGTATGCCCCAGAACGCCTGATGCTGCAGGCGGCCATTGACAAAAGCCAGGAACGGGTAAGTGGTACAGTTCGCTTGAAACTTTACAAAGGGAATGTCATCGTCACAGGCCGCAAGTCTTCACATAGCCTGTATCGCCAGGATCTGGCCACCTTTGAGGAAGGGGCGGCTTATGATCACAATGATGCAGCTGGCTTTATCCGCCTGAACGCCCTGCGGTTACGGGTATTGAGTACACAATAAACAATGGGGCTAGCCAGCAAAGCCTGCTGACAGTGCAGGCATACTACTGCCATCCTGATTAGGGGCGCAGTAGAAATCCAGGTCGCCAGCAGCCAGCGACAATTCAGACCAGCTGTGTGCATCAAAGGTAATACCCACACAGGCCAATGTCGGGAATTGATGTGACAGCATCTGCAGGCTGGAAATATCACCGGTACCGGTCAGGGCAATCGCCAGCTGATGCAGGCCTTGATTATGACCAATGATCATGACGGAATCACAGGTGTCAGGCTGTTGACAGACAATATCAAATAACCGGCTGGCACTGGCCAGGTATAGTTCCGGCTGCATGGCAATCGTGGCACTCGGCATGCCCATAGCGGTCAGACCTTCCAGCGTCTGGCGAGTGCGCAGTGCCGTTGAACACAGAATAAGATCAGGGGCAACCTCAAAACGGTGCAGCATCCCTGCAACCTGTTTAATGTCATGCTCGCCCTGGGGTGTCAGAGGGCGGGTTTGATCCTCATAATACTTGGGTTCTTTTGAGGCCTTGGCGTGACGCACAAGATACAGCGTTTTCATACGAACAGTCTCCGTTGTGGAGAGCGAAGGCTATGCCCGTAACAGCCGCTGCAGCGTCTCCAGAATATCTCGAATGGCGGTTGCCATTTGTTCGACAGAAGCCAGGGGGCGCAGAAAAAATACCCGCTGATCCGGTCGTATCTTCACCGTACCACCGGCTTGATTAATAAACCGTAAAAGTGCTTCCGGAGCATTGAAAGTATTTTTATAAAAGCCGATCAGCACACCTTTTTCGCCCACATCCACCTTTTCCACGCCGCAGGCAAGGCAGTGATGCTTCAGGTCAATAATCAACAGCAGGTTTTCAACAGCGGTAGGTATAGTACCAAAGCGATCCAGTAACTCATCACGGAATGCCTGAATCTCTGTTGTATCTAACAGTTTTGCCGCCCGGCGGTATAAACTCATGCGCACATCCAGATCAGCCACGTAATCTTCAGGGATCAGTACTGGCATGGGGAGTTGAATGGCCGGTGACCAGCTGCCAGGTGGTTGCAGTACTGCCTGTGCCGCCTCCTGCTGGCTGCTTCTGGCGGCAGCAACCGCATCATCCAGCATCTGTTGATACAGTTCAATCCCCACTTCACGGATGTGGCCGGACTGTTCTTCACCCAGCAGATTGCCGGCACCGCGAATGTCCAGATCATGGCTGGCCAGCGTAAAGCCCGCCCCCAGATGATCCAGCGTCTGCATCACTTCCAGACGTTTCATGGCCGTTTGCCCCAGCACCCGGTCTGCCGGTGTGGTGAGATAGGCATAGGCTCTGATTTTACCGCGCCCGATACGGCCGCGCAGCTGATACAACTGTGCCAGGCCGTACATATGTGCATCATGCAGAATCATGGTGTTGGC
>JANMDF010000078.1:0-6633 GCA_031376145.1 Alphaproteobacteria bacterium | reverse complement strand
TTTCCGCAACGGTGCTGGTGGGATTACATGGCCTGGTGGATTTCAGTATGCAGATGCCAGCGGTGGCCGTTTTATATGTTGTTATTCTGGGGCTGGGGTATGGTCAGTCAGTGCGCACCACGCGTGCCGTTGTTTAGGGGTGCGGACTGCCAAATTTCAGATGATCAAGCGCGTGTACACTCAACGCCGCCAGGCCTGAAACCCCTGCTGCCAGCACAGCACCGGTAACATGACCGTGTGCGCCGTGGGCTATCACCGCACCACTGGCCAGCCAGACCAGCCGCAATCCTCTTTGATGCCCTGGAAACGCTTGTTTTGATATCTTCTTTTACAGAAGATACGACAAAGACAGCAAAATCGTTCAGGTGCCCTTCAATGGTGCGGGGGTCAGCAGTCAAAGGCTGACATTGATGCCGGATGTCCAGGCTGCTGCCATGCATCGCAAGCGTACTGGCTGCCGCCGTTAAGCCAGCGAGCAAGATCTGTCCGGTAGGCTGTGCGCTGTGCATAGCGATGCCACTGGTTGTCATGCCATTTAAGGCGGCGATAACAGCTGTTTTTATGAACTCAAACCGATGATTCTGCAGGCAGGCAGCAAGTGTCTGTGCATGCTGTATTTTTTCATCAGACGTATAGTAGGGGGAGCCTGCAGGCGTGCGCCCTGTTGTTGCGATTGTTTTAAACTCTGATCGAAGATTCATGCCTCACTATACACGTTTTGCAAAGATGTTTGTAGCATTTTATTCAATATTTAAATGGTTTGCTGTTTAGGCTGCCTGTCGTCCCATCTGCAGAAACTTTTCATGCCGACGTTTGACGCGACCTGCTTTATCGTGCGACAGTTCTGTAACAAGCTGTGTTTTCAGAGACTGACTGAGCAGGTTCATTGCGTCTGTGCGATTGCGATGTGCCCCGCCCAGTGGTTCTGGAATAATGTCATCAATAATCTTCATGCGCAATAAGTCCTGAGCGGTTATTTTCAGGGCTTCCGCGGCGATGGGTGCATGTTCGGCGCTACGCCAAAGAATACTGGCGCATCCTTCGGGAGAAATCACGGAATAGACCGCATGTTCCATCATCAGCACGCGATCACCGGTGGCAATGGCAATAGCGCCACCGGAGCCACCTTCGCCAATAACCGTTACGATTACCGGCACACTCACATTGAGGCCAACTTCAATACTGCGGGCAATCGCTTCTGCCTGGCCACGTTCTTCAGCGCCAATTCCAGGATATGCCCCCGGCGTATCCACAAAGGTGAGTACGGGTAGAGTGAACTGCTCTGCCAGGCGCATCAGACGTTGCGCTTTGCGATAGCCTTCTGGCTTGGGCATGCCGAAGTTGTGCTGCAGGCGGGAGGCCAGATCATCACCACGCTCCTGGCCAATAATAACAACGCTCTGGCCATGAAAGCGTCCAATTCCACCAACAATCGCTGCATCTTCACCGAAATTCCGATCTCCGGCCAGGGGCGTAAACTGGTCAATAAGATGATTAATAATCGCCTTGCAGCGTGGTCGATCCGGATGACGTGCCACCTGCACTTTCTGCCAAGGGGTGAGTTTGCTGTAAATAGCTTTCAGTTGACGATTGACTTTATCCTGCAGACGCTCCAGCTCGTCAGCCATGTCAACGCTGGCCTGATCCAGGCGTTTCAACTCTTCTATCTTGCCTTCCAGTTCCAGGATCGGCTGTTCAAAATCAAGGTATGTTGTCATAAGGCAAAAACCTTAGCGCAGATATTATCGACAATCAAGACGGCATGTCTTGACCGCACGCTATCAGGCCGTTAGAAAACCATTGTCGCGGGTGTAGTTCAATGGTAGAACTCCAGCCTTCCAAGCTGGTCGTGTGGGTTCGATTCCCATCACCCGCTCCACGCAGGAGCATAGCTCAATTGGTAGAGCGTCGGTCTCCAAAACCGAAGGTTGGGGGTTCGAGGCCCTCTGCTCCTGCCAGCTTTTTATTTTTTACAAGGGAACACCATGGCACGCGTCACATCTTCTGATAAAAAACTGACCGCACTGATGCAGGAGCAGCCCAAGGCTCCGAAGGTTGGCGTTGCCCAGTACGTGCGTAATATCAAGATGGAAATGGCTAAAGTAACGTGGCCAACGCGCAAGGAAACCATGACCACAACCATGATGGTGTTCATCATGGTTGTTTTTACATCCATTTTCTTTTTTATAGTAGACCAGCTTTTATCTTATGGTATAAGGTTAATCCTCGGTTTTGGGGCATAGGCGCGGTTGCGCCTTTTTATTCATGGGTAAAGGTTGGTTGCAATGACAGCGGCAAACGTAGCGGAAAGCGGCAAATGGTATGTCGTGCATGTGTATTCCGGTTTTGAAAATAAAGTAGCGCAGGCGATTAAAGAAACTGCTGCTGAACGTGGCATGGAAAGCGACATTATGGATGTGGTTGTGCCGGCGGAGCAGGTTACAGAAGTGCGTCGTGGTGCCAAGGTTAATGTCGATCGTAAATTTTTCCCAGGCTATATTCTTGTACGCATGAATCTTACTGAACAAAGCTGGCATGTGGTCAGCAGTACGCCCCGCGTTACTGGTTTTGTCGGCGGTGGCAGTCGTGGTAAGCCGGTGCCGTTGTCCAATGCTGAAGCCAAGCGCTTAACGTCACAGCTTTCTGAAGGCTTTCAACAGACGCGCCAGACCATTGCGTATGAAATTGGTGAACAGGTGCGGGTTATTGATGGCCCCTTCGACAGTTTCACTGGTGTGGTGGAAGATGTGGATGAAGATCGCCTGAAACTTAAGGCGTCCGTCTCTATTTTTGGCCGGGCAACGCCGGTAGAGCTGGATTTCAGTCAGGTTGAAAAAATCTGATTTCAAACCGGTGGGAGGTTCGCCAGATCGTACCACCGTCTAACCCCTAAAACAGGAGTCAGTTAATATGGCAAAAAAAGTAATCGGTTTTATCAAGCTGGAGATCCCAGCCGGTAAAGCCAATCCGGCACCACCCATCGGGCCGGCATTAGGTCAGCGCGGCCTCAATATCATGGAATTCTGCAAGGCGTTCAACGCGGCAACACAGAACATTGATCCCGGTACGCCAACACCCGTAGTTATTACGGCCTTCAGTGATAAAAGCTTTACCTTCATCACCAAAACTCCGCCGGTCAGTCACTTTATCAAAAAAGCGATTAACCTGCCCAAGGGTTCACAGACACCTGGTCGTGGTACCGTGGGTAAAATCACCATGAAACAGATCCGTGAAATTGCGGAAAAGAAAATGGTGGATATGAATGCGCACAGCATTGAAGCGGCCAGCCAGATGATTGCTGGCTCAGCACGCTCAATGGGTCTTGAAGTGGTGGAGGGCTAGAGTCATGGCACAAGGAAAACGCTATAAGAAAATTGCTGCCAGTCTCAATGCGGAGCATCTTTACCCCATTAATGACGCTGTTAATTTGGCTAAAAAGAACGCCGTAGCCAAATTTGATGAAACCATCGAAGTCGCTATGAACCTGAATGTTGATCCCCGCAAGGCGGAACAGAATATTCGTGGTGTCGTCGTATTGCCGAATGGCACGGGTAAAACTCTGCGTGTTGGCGTATTTGCACGTGGTGACAAGGCCGAAGCTGCAAAAAAAGCCGGAGCCGATGTTGTGGGTGCGGAAGATCTGATGGAAGAAGTCCTGAAAGGGATTGTCAACTTTGATCGCTGCATTGCTACCCCGGACATGATGGCCGTTGTTGGCCGTCTGGGTAAAGTGCTGGGGCCAAAAGGCATGATGCCGAACCCGAAACTGGGCACGGTAACCATGAACGTAGAAGAAGCCATTGCCGCTGCAAAAGGTGGGCAGATTGAATACCGTGCGGAAAAAGCCGGTATTCTGCACGCCGGCATTGGTAAAGCCAGCTTTACGGAAAAGGCACTGCAGGAAAACTTCCGTGCGTTGCTGGAGGCTGTACAGAAAGCACGTCCCAGCGACATTAAAGGCACCTACATCAAAAAAATTACCCTGAGCTCTACCATGGGTGCAGGTGTGAAGGTTGATCTGGCAAGCCTTGCGGCTTAGAGATACTGACATAAAAAGCCCTGCTGTACGTTGTGCAGCGGGGCTTTTTTATTGCTGTGTGACTGTGATGCAGTTCCATGGCCTTGCAGCAAAGACTTGCAAGCATGGCGTAACTTGCATATGTTAGTTCCTACGGAAATAATAAATTGGGATAGAACAATGCGCCGTTACACTCATCTGCTCAGCATTATAGCATTAATCACTGTGCTGTTTGTCAAGCCTGCTATGGCTGGCGACGCGGCAGCCCTGGTAGAAGAGGCGCGGCAGACGGCTTCTAAATTTCTGAATGATAAGCAGTATGAGCAGTCGCGTGATCTGTTGCGGCGCAGCCGTGCGGTCATTATTATTCCCAGTTATTACCGTGCGGGCTTTATCTTTGGTGGTTCCGGTGGTTCCGGCGTACTGCTGGCCAAGGATGATGGGGGTACCTGGAGTTATCCGGCCTTTATTAACCTGGGCGGGGGCAGTGTCGGCCTGCAGCTGGGTGTGGCGGCTGATGAAATGATGATTTTCATTATTACCGATCGCGGGTTGCACAGTGTCGTCAATAATAACATCCGCTTTGGTGGTACCGCCGGTGTGGCACTGGCCAATATTGGCGGCGGTGTTGGTGGTAGTGTTGGTTTGTCATCAAAGTCTGATTATGTCACCTTGTCAAAATCTGTTGGCTTGTATGGCAGCCTGTCCCTGGAAGGGGCAGCGATGGATGTGCGCAGTGACATGATCCAGCAATTCTACGGCCAGCCAGCAGGTTTAGAAAGCATCCTGGTGCAGAACAAGCTGCAGAATCCGGCAGCAGAGCCGTTGCGCCAGCTGTTATCAGGCTCTATGGCACCAGCAGTGCCGGTGATGCAGCAACAGGTTGTGCCAACGCCAACAAACACCCCTGTATACGTACAACCTGCACCGATTTATGAGCCGCAATCTGCGCCGGCTCAGCCAGCGTACGGTGCGCCACAGCCGATTTATCAGCAGCAGTGACCGCTACCGAATATAACCAGCAGGGCAATCAACTCTGGGGCGGCAGATTTGCTGGCAGCAGTGCGGCGATCATGCAGCGCATTAACGCGTCCATTGATGTTGATAAGGCATTGTATCAGCAGGATATAAATGCATCCATCGTGCATGCCCAGATGCTGGCCAGGCAAGGCATTATCAGTGCAACAGATGCTAAGGCAATAACCACGGGTTTGGAGCAGATTCGCGGGGAAATTGCCGCTGGCCAGATGGTGTTTGATCCGGCGCTGGAAGATATCCACATGCATGTGGAAACGCGCCTGAAAGCCATTATTGGCGAGGCAGCGGGGCGACTGCATACCGGTCGTTCGCGTAATGATCAGGTGGCCACCGATTTTCGGCTGTTTCTGCGGGAGAGCATCACGCAGTTGTTAGTGCAGGTGCGGGATGTACAGCGTGCATTGCTGGACAAAGCCGAGCAATATGCCGCCGCCATCATGCCAGGCTTTACGCATTTACAGATTGCCCAGCCGGTAACATTTGGTCACCATCTGCTGGCCTATGGTGAAATGCTGGCAAGAGATTATGGGCGGTTGCAGGATTGCCAGAAACGATTGAATGAATGCCCCTTGGGCGCGGCGGCACTTGCTGGAACGTCTTATCCCATTGATCGGCAGTATACGGCCAGCCAGTTGGGGTTTGAGCACCCTTGCCATAACTCCATGGACGCCGTATCGGCGCGTGATTTTGCAGCGGAGTTTCTGGCAACGGCCAGCATCTGCGCTACGCACCTGTCGCGTCTGGCGGAAGAAATCTGTTTCTGGCTATCGCCCACAGTTGGATTTATCAGCCTCAGTGACGCGTATACCACCGGCAGTTCCATCATGCCGCAAAAGCGTAATCCTGATGCCGCTGAACTGGTGCGTGGTAAAGTTGGCGGGATGCTGGGCGCATTTGTTGGTCTGATCACTATGCTGAAAGGGTTGCCCCTGACCTACAGCAAAGACATGCAGGAAGATAAGGCACCGGTGTTGCAGGTTATTGATAATCTAAGCCTCTGCCTGGCGGCAACGGCAGGGATGGTGGCTGATTTAACAGCGAATACGGAACGCATGGCGGATGCGGCAGCCCTGGGTTACAGCACGGCCACCGATTTAGCGGATTGGTTGGTGCAGGAGCTGAATATGCCATTTCGTCAGGCGCACCACGTTACCGGTGCGCTGGTAAAGTTGGCGGAAGAAAAGGGTTGTACGCTGGATGCGCTTGATCTTACCCTGATGCAGGGTGTAGAGCCACGCCTGCATGATGGTGTGTATGCGGTATTATCGCCAGCGCAGTCTGTGCAGCGACGCACAAGTTATGGCGGAACAGCGCCAGCACTGGTAAGGGATGCGGTGCAGACTGCACGGGTGAGGTATTTATGTTAGCATTTGTTCCAGATGGTCTGTCTTCTCATCCTGAGCGCGGCGAAGGATCCCCAGGTCGCCCGAGATTCTTCGCTGCGCTCAGAATGACACTGCTGTGTATGCTGATATTGCTGCTGGCAGCCTGTGGCCGCAAGGCCGGTCTGGAGGTGCCGCCAGGTGGTGGGGCGTTCCCACAGGCTTATCCCACTGCTCAAGCACCTGATTACTGAT
>JANMDF010000072.1:0-36931 GCA_031376145.1 Alphaproteobacteria bacterium | reverse complement strand
AGAGGGAGAAGAAAGAAAGCCCTCTCCCCTTTGGGGAGAGGGTTGGGTGAGGGGTTAAATGTGTCATTTATGTTCTCACAATCATGTAGCAGACTTCGTATAATAATCGCCATAGCGACCATAATACTGTGCTTCATCACCATACCCGTACCGGGCATGTTTCACAATATTGACCTGGGTCAATACGGCTTTCATTGGGGTTTCGGCACCGGACTGTGCGTACAGACGCACACCGTTACGCACGCTTTTTCGGGTCGTTTTGTCGTGATGAATCACATACAGTACCTGATCAGCCAGTGGTGCCAGTACCAGAGTATCCGAAACCGCCAGCAGTGGCGGGCTGTCAATGACCACATAATCATAGTGCTGACGTGCCATATCCAGCAGGGCACGCATGGCGTCACTGCCCAGTGCGGCCTGGGGTACCTGTACGTTGGTGGTGGCCAGGCAATAATCCACTTTGTTGTTGCTGTCCCGGTACATGATGTCTTTAATGGCGGCGTTGCCGTTCAAATAATCACCAAGGGTTTTATTGAACTTGACCTGCAGTTTCTGACTGACGGTGGGCTTGCGCAAGTCGGCGTCAATAACCAGAACCTTCTTCCCGCCCATGGCGGCAATATTGGCCAGGGAAATAGAGAAAAAGGTTTTGCCCTCGTCCGGCTGTGTGGACGTAATCAGGATGACTTTGGCCGCACCCTGCGCGCCTCGGGATAACTGCAGGGTAGTGAGGGTGGAGCGCACTGCCTCTGCATATTGTCCAGTAATGTGCTCTCGCAGAAATGTAGTAATGTTGCCCGTAGCAGCCTTGGCTACCAGGGGAATCATGGCAATGGTTTTTATACCCAGACTGCGCTCCACCTCCACAGGGGTGCGGAAGGTATTGTTGAGCAGTTCCAGCACCAGTGCGACAAAAACCCCAAAAATAAATGATCCTACCAAGGCCAGGGCAAACATGATCTTGCGTTTGGGAAACGATGGATTTTCTGGCAATACGGCTTCGGAAATAATGCTGGCATCCGCCTGTTGAAAATCATCCTGGGCAAACGTCTGTTTAAAGCGGCTGAGGAATGATTCATAAAGGGCGCGGTTGGCATCCGCCTCGCGCTGCAGCTGATCCACCTCAATCTGGGCGCGGTTCATGGTGGTGACTTTGCCTTCCGCATTCTTCAGCTGCGACTGAATGGTGTTCTCCCGCGCCCGTGCCACCTCCACTTCACTGGCCAGGCTGTTCATGATGCGGCTGACTTCTTCCTTGATTTTCTGAGAAAGATCGCGAATTTCTGCTCGCACATTGATCATCGACGGGTGACGGTCACCATAGCGGGTGGCCATTTCGGCTTCCTTGCGGCGCAATTCCGATTCTTTTTCCCGCAGACTTTGAATCAGCGGCGAGGAAATCACCTCAACAATGGAGTCATAGCCACTGGAACCCGCCAGTTGCCGGGCACGGCGCAGGCGGGCATCCGACTGGGCGCGTTCTGCCTGCGCCAGCACCAGCTGGGTGTTGAGCTCGGTCATCTGGCGTGATGCGATGCTCTCACCATCGGTATTATTGACAATATTATGCTGTTCGCGTGCCTTGATGACGGCATTATCCGTAATAGCCACCTTTTCTTTCAGTTCTGCCAGTCGAACGCTCAACCATTCATTGGCACGCTGTGTGGTTTCGTATTTTACTTCCAACTGATTGACCAGATATTGCTCTGCCCAGGTGTTGGCTATTTTTGCGGCTTTTTCAGGGCTTTCAGAGCGGAACTTCACATGAATGACATAGGATTTACCATCATTCTCAGCCGAAAAATTTTTCAGTACCGCATTGATGGTCTTGTGTTTTGGGGCGGCTTTGGTAGTCTTGCCAAGCTGACGACGCAACCAGGCGACGATCCCGCCATTGCCTTGCAGATCGCTATTGAATTCGGGATCCTGCAGCAAATCCAGCTTTTTTACCACCCGACCGGCCAGTTTCTGCGAAGTCATGATGGCCATTTCACTACGCACCACGGCATCGTTAACTTGCAACCCGGAAACAACAGATTCAAAATCCGTTACTTGCGTTTTACGCGAATCAATCATGATCGAGGCGGTTGCCGTATATTCCGAACGTAACTGCAGCAATACAATAGTAACAATAAGGGTAATCGCCACGGTAATTGCCGCAATAACATCCCGACGCCCCCACAGGATGTTCAGTACCGATGATAAATCCAGATCGTTATTGGATTGCTGGGCTGGTGTAGGTTGATCCGTCATATGTGCCTCGGGTCTGTGATCAGAAGTGTTACAATACGGCCAATTCGTCAACATACTGTGAAATCAGCTGCAGGCCACCTGCCCAAAATTTCGGGTCTTCAATATTCAGGCCGAATGGTGCTAACAGGACATCATACGGCTTGCTGCCGCCAGCGGCCAGCATGTCCAGGTATTTTTCGGCAAAGCCCTCCGGCTGTTGCTGATATACTGCAAACAAAGCATTCACCAGACATTCTCCAAAAGCATACGCATACACATAGAACGGTGTATGGATGAAATGCGGGATATAGCTCCAGTAACTATGGCAGGCGGGATCTATATGCACGGCGTCGCCCAGGCACGAACTCTGGGTTTCCAGCCAAATGGCGGTGAAATCTTCAGGGCTTAGTTCACGCTGTTGGCGCAACGCATGGACTTTGCATTCAAAGTCATAGAATGCCACCTGCCGGATCACGGTATTCAGCATGTCTTCCACTTTACGCGCCAGCAGGGCTTTGCGTTGCTGTGGATCGGTGGCCGTGTTCAGCATCGCCTGGAACGTGAGCATCTCACCGAAGACCGAGGCTGTTTCCGCCAGGGTCAACGGGGTATCCGACAACAGTGCGCCTTGCTTTGCCGCCAGCACTTGGTGCACGCCGTGTCCCAGTTCATGTGCCAGGGTCATGACATCCCGCGCACTGCCATGGTAATTGAGCAATAGATACGGGTGGGCTTTTGGGACGGTAGGATGGGCAAAGGCACCGGAATCTTTGCCGGCACGCGGTGGTACGTCAATCCAGGCATTCTTGAAAAAGGCATCGCCTGTGTCCGCCAGTTTGGGTGAGAAACTGTGATAAGCATCCAGCACGATTTGCTTGCCCTCTGCCCAGGGGTAGTTTGGTAAAGCAATATCTGGCAAGGGGGCGTTGCGATCCCAGTATTGCAGTTTTTCCAGTCCCATCCACTTGGCTTTAATGGCGTAGTAACGGTGGCTTAAGGTGGGATAGTGGCTTTTAACAGTTGTTACCAGCGCATCGACAACGGCAGGCTTGATGCTGTTGCTTAAATGGCGGCTGTGGCTTGGGGTTGCAAATTTCCGCCAGCTGTCTTCGATAGATTTATCCTTCATCAGGGTATTGTAGATCAGGCACAGCGTGCGCTGGTTATCCTGTAAAACCTGACCAAAGGCTTTCGCAGCATTACCGCGACGCACGGCATCAGTTGTACTGCCAATGATGTGCAGAATATCACTTTCCGTCAGGTCTTTACCCTCAAACGGAATCCGCAGGCCAGACATGGTTTCATCAAACAGCCGCACCCAGGCTTGTGCTGTAAGGGCTTTGTCATGCAGCAGAGCCTCCAGGTCATCACTTAGCTGGTGCGGGCGGTATTTGCGCACATCATCCAGCCAGGTTTGGTAACGGGCAACATCTGGATGTTGCAGATATGCTTTGTAAACGGCATCATCCAGGCTGGCCAGTTCCAGAGAGAAGAATAACAGTGGCTTGCTGATTTCCGTTAACTCTTCCTGGGCATACTGATAAAACTGTGCAACTTCGGTGCTGTCCCGATCAGCGGCGCTGGCAAGACCGGCATAGCTGATCACCATGCCTAAATCTTCCTGTAGATTTTCATACTGGTGGATAGCCTGTACAAATCTTTCTGCACCAACAGTGGCAAGTTTACCCTTGTAACTATCAGCAAATGCGGTTGCCGCCGTGCGCGCCTGTTGCAGCGTTGCGGCAATTTTCGGATCCTGCAGGGAAGCAAAAAGATCGGATAAGTCCCAGGTTGGCAGGGTGCTGGTATCAGCCATGGCGGGTATGCTCCAGAAATGTTTTATATTGGGCAACCACAGCGTGGCTGCTGAATTTTCCTAAATACGCGGCATGCGCCTGGCTTGCAAGGCTTTCTGCCAGTTGGTGATCATGTAACAGATCCTGAATGGCCTGTGCCAGGGCAGGCGCATCATCAATGGGGGTGATAAGCGCGGTTTCCCGGTGTTGCAGTAAATGTAATGCGCCAGCACTAGCCGTGGCAACGATGGGTTTCTGATGCGCCATCGCATCCAGCATCACATTGCCCAGCGGCTCGTGACGCGATGGGCAGACGAAGACATCTGCCGCCATCATATAAGGTGTTATGTTCTCCTGCCAGGGGAGAAAAAGCACATCCTGCCCTGCTGCCTGCCGCTGTAATGCGGCGGCATCTTCACCTTCACCCAATAACCATAATTGCGCATCAGGAATTTGCGTCATGGCGGCAATCAGGGTATCAAAACCCTTGTTACGGTGCAGCCGTCCCATGGCCAGGACAACCGGTTTGTTGCGGGGTGGGGTGGTTATTGTATTGTCTGGTCGGGGGGGGCTGGCAAAGTTGGGCAGATAAGCAAGTTTTTCTTCAGGCCAGCCCGATTCCCTTAAATAGCGTACAATGTCCGGCGTGTTACCAATCAGATAGTCACAGCGTTGATAGTACTTCAGGTTATAATAACCGCCCAGCCTGGCGATGAGCGGCACACCCGACACTTTCGGTGCCATACTGGCACCACGGTTCATCCAGGCCAGTATATGGCTGGGCTGGCATGTTTGGGCACGTCTACGCAATTGCCAGGGTGTGTATACATCCAGTTTGCCACTGAATGGCAGGGTGGTTACAACAAGGCCTGCTGATTTCAAGCGGTCTGCCCTGCCACCAGCATCACGAATAACCAGCGATTGCTGCACACCATCCGCATGCAGCGCAATCGTCAGACGCTCAAAAAAGGCTTCAGCACCGCCATGGGCTGCACCGGCCATAACATGCAGCAGGCGCAAATTTATGCCGCCTTTACCGCATCCGCAATATCCTGAATGTCAGATGGAATCATGCCGAGTGCCTGGCAATACAGGGTTACCAGTTCTTCCTGTTCGGCCAGTTGATCACGATCCATCTTGCGGATTTTCAACACCTGCTTCATGATTTTTGGCTCAAAGCCGTTGGCTTTGGCTTCGGCGAACAGCTCCTTAATATCGGCGGCAATACCAGCCTTGTCTTCTTCCAGGCGTTCGATGCGTTCAATGAATGATTTTAATTGACCGGCAGTAATGCCAGCAACGTTTCCAGGGGTGGCCATAGATGATGCTCCTTAAACATAAATTTCACCAAAGCATAACAGGGGAATCAGCAAAGGCAAGGCTCGCTTGCATCTATGATGTATTTCCGCTAAGGGCAAGCCATGCTGACGCGCATAGGTGTTATTGATTATCAGTCCGGCAACCTGCATTCTGTGGCCAAAGCCCTGCAGGCCAGTGGTGCTGATGTATTGATTACCAGCAATCCCAGCGATTTAGACGCTGTAACGCATCTTGTCCTGCCAGGCGTTGGTGCCTTTGCTGCTTGTATACAAGGGCTAAAGGGCGTTGCTGGTATGGTGGATGCTTTGCAGGAACAGGTACTGCAGGCAGGCAAACCATTTCTGGGTATTTGTGTGGGTATGCAGTTAATGGCCGATACTGGCCTTGAGCATGGCACGCATCAAGGACTGGGTTGGCTGGGTGGCACCGTACAGCCTTTGCAGGTTAGTCCTCCACTGAAGATTCCGCATATGGGCTGGAATACCCTGCACATACAACAACCACATGCGCTGCTGTCTGGTTTGGGTGTGGCCGATGATGTGTATTTTACCCATAGTTATCATCTGCAACCACAACAGGCGGAGCATGTCTTAGCAACAGTGGATTATGGCCAATCCGTTGTGGCGATGGTGGGGCATCATAATATTGCCGGTACGCAGTTCCACCCTGAAAAAAGCCAGCGTACGGGCTTGCGTATCCTTGAAAATTTTGCAAAGTGGCGACCATGATTTTATATCCGGCAATTGATCTGAAAGACGGCCAGTGTGTGCGTCTTATGCGTGGTGAAATGGACGCCGCCACGGTGTATAACCCTGATCCCCTGGCGCAAGCATTGGCGTTTCAGCGGGAAGGCGTTGAATGGCTCCACATTGTTGACCTGAACGGTGCGGTTGAAGGGCGTGCTGTCCATGCTGATATTCTCACCCGTATTGCCAATGACACCGGCTGTCGTATTCAGCTGGGCGGCGGTATTCGCACCATTCTGCAAATCAGCCGCTGGTTGGAACTTGGGATTGCGCGGGTCATTTTAGGCACGGCAGCCCTCAACGATCCTGCCCTGGTGTATGAAGCCTGCCAGCAGTTCCCCGGGCAGGTAGCCGTGGGCATTGATGCCAAGGATGGCTTTGTGGCTGTAGAGGGCTGGTACAAAACATCAACGGTCAAAGTGATTGATCTGGCCTTGAAACTGCAGGATGCGGGGGCATCTGCCTTTATTTTTACCGATATTACCCGCGATGGTACGCAAACTGGCCTCAATATCCCCAGTACCGTCAGTCTTGCGGAAGCAGTCAAAACACCGGTTATTGCTTCTGGTGGCGTAGGCAGCCTGCAGGATCTGAAAGATTTAAAGGCAACCGGCATGCGTAATATCCTGGGTGCGATTGTCGGGCGTGCGCTGTATGAACATGCCTTTACCATTACTGAGGCCAGAGCAGTATTGGCCGACGTTCGGGCGGCATAGGGATGTTAAAAGTCCGCATCATTCCTTGCCTTGATGTCAAAGATGGCAGGGTGGTGAAAGGCGTGAATTTTGTTAACCTGGTGGACGCTGGCGATCCTGTAGAACAGGCACGGGTGTATGATGCCCAGGGTGCAGACGAGTTATGCTTTCTGGATATTACGGCATCACATGAAAATCGTGGCACATTGCTTGATGTTGTCAGTCGTACCGCAGAACAGTGCTTCATGCCGTTAACGGTGGGGGGTGGGGTGCGTACACCAGATGATGTACAGATTTTGTTGCAGGCTGGTGCTGATAAAGTCTCTTTTAATACCGCTGCCGTAGCCAACCCTGAAGTGGTGCAGATCAGTGCCAACCGGTATGGCAACCAATGTATTGTCGTTGCCATTGATGCCAAGGAAACCAGCCCAGGCGTCTTTGAAATCTTTACGCATGGCGGGCGTACAGCCACTGGTATTGAGGCCGTGGGCTGGGCACAGCGTATGCAGGTCTATGGTGCGGGGGAGATTTTACTCACCAGTATGGATCGTGACGGGACACGTCAGGGGTATAACCTTGCCCTGACCCGTGCGATTGCCGATGCGGTGACAATTCCGGTGATTGCTTCCGGCGGCGTTGGCCACTTGCAGGATCTTGTGGATGGCGTTATACAAGGTCACGCCAGCGCTGTGCTGGCAGCCTCCATTTTTCATCAGGGGGAATTTACGGTGCAGCAGGCGAAAAAAGCGATGCACAGTGCCGGTATTCCCGTCAGGTTCACAGATGCTTAGTATAGAACAGCTGGTCACAATTATTGCGGAGCGGGCGGGTGCTGCGCCTGAGCACTCCTACACTGCCCGATTACTGCAGCAGGGCACAGCGCGTATCGCCCAGAAAGTCGGGGAGGAGGGCGTGGAAACAGCCATTGCCGCCATGCAGCACGACCGTACGGCGATCACCAGTGAAGCCTGTGACCTGCTCTATCACCTGTTTGTTTTACTGTATCACGAGGGCGTAACGTTGTCGGACATTCAGGTGGAATTGGCACGGCGACATCAGACGATGCAGCCCTAATACTTTTTCGTCCGACACTTGCCATTTACCAGAAGCGGCTTATATACAGTCATTATGTACCAAAAAACCACCAATGATATTACCGTCAGCATAGAGCCAACCTATCTTGATAACCAGTCATCCCCAGACAGTGATTATTATGTCTGGGCTTACCATGTGCGTATTGAGAACAAAGGCACGCTTCCCGTAAAACTGCAACACCGGCAGTGGCAGATTATTGATGCCATGGGGCGCGAACAGCAGGTATACGGTCTGGGTGTTGTTGGTGAACAACCCTTGATCCCGGCGGGTGGCGCGTTTGAATACACCAGTGGAACACCCCTATCAACACCGTCTGGTATCATGGCGGGGAGTTATGGTATGTCCCGCCAGGATGGTTCCGAATTTCTGGTGGATATCCCAGCCTTCTCGCTGGACAGCCCCTATCAACCCGTACAGTTGCAATGAAAGCCTTAACAATGATCAAGCCAGTGTTGGCAAATGCCAGTAACGCCCGCCCCAGTCGTGATGAGGCGGAGGCGGCAGCGAGAACGCTACTATTGTGGACGGGTGATAATCCGGACCGTGAAGGCCTTCTGGATACGCCGAAACGCCTGGTCGGTGCCTTTGAAGAATACTTTGAAGGGTATCGCGAAAACCCACTGGAGTGTTTACTGTCGGCCTCTTTTGAAAGCGCCGGTTATGAAGATATGGTAATTTTGCGTGATATTCGCTTTGAGTCGCATTGTGAGCATCATATAGCCCCTATTATCGGCAAAATCCATCTGGCCTATATCCCGAAAACCCGTGTGGTGGGCATCAGTAAACTGGCACGTGTCTGTGATGTTTTTGCCAAACGCCTGCAGATTCAGGAAGCGATGACGGCGCAGATCGGCGATACCATTGATACAGCCCTGCAGCCTCAAGGGGTTGCCGTGGTGATTGAAGGTGCGCATGAGTGCATGACGACGCGGGGCGTATATAAGCCAGGCATGAGTATGATTACCCGTCATTTCACCGGTTTATTCAAGTCAGATACTGCTTTGCGGCGCGAGTTTCTGGACACGTTAACGTTGAGAGGGTAGGGTGGTGCGGAATCTTTTTACGGCGCACCCGAAAAGTATTGGGGAAACGTATACCCAACATGCCGCCTTTGCCATTCCTTTTGCTACGCGGTTGATATATAGCGGCTGCGCCTTGCTGGTACATGCCGTTCTACCTTTTTTATTCATACATACAGCCAGCCATCAGGTGACAGCACTGTATGCGCAGATGCGGAATCGTGCGCAGCAAAAAGGGATTGTCGAGAACAAAGAACCCTATGATGACATCGCCTGGTATATCTGAGGTGCATGACGTTAACCACCTGTCACTTTCGTCATCGTGAGCGCTGGTTTTCTCCATGAGTATTGCGAATGGCTAAGAAAACCAAGCTATTCTGGATCCAGCACTTAAATTCTGGATTCCGGATAACAGGCGCATGTTCCAAGGCAGAGCCTTGGATTCGCCTATGTTTCCGGAAAGACGGAGAAAATGATGGGCAGTGAAGTATATGACGTTGCCATTATCGGCATGGGTTTTTCCGGCCTGATGGTTACAGCAAATCTGGTGCGTTATACTGCCCGCCCCCTGAATATCCTGTGCATTGATCCCACAGCGACCCCTGGCCTGGGCATTGCCTATGCTACAACACGTCCCGAACACCTGTTGAATGTGCGGGCGGGCAATATGGGGGCGTTTGCCGATGATGCGGCGGGTTTTTGCGCATGGTTACAGGGGAAGTCGTTGCCGGAGATGCCCACGCCACAATGTTTTGTATCGCGCTGCCTGTATGGTGCGTATCTTGGTCACCTCTGGGAAGAAACACTGGCGCTGGCCTTGCGCAAGAACTGCCGGATTGTTCATATACGCCATTCCGCCACCGCTCTGCACCGAGAGGCCGATCATTACAGTGTTACGGCGGGTGATACTCTTAATTCCAGAAACGTCGTACTGGCATCCGGCAACACGTTGAATGCGCAAGCACAACAAACAGACAATATCCGCTACACATCCCGGCCATGGCATTATGATCTTGCAACGCTGAAGACAACAGACAGTGTGGCCATTATCGGGAGTGGTCTGACGGCCATTGACGTTCTGTTCAGCTTAAAAACAGCAGGGTTCCAGGGTACTATTAACCTGCTGTCACGCCATGCACGCTTTCCCTTTGAGCATGCTGCACCGGGTGCAGCCTGGCCACTGTCGCGGGACATGCTGCGCGGTGATACACTCTCCATGCTCTTAAAACAGCTGCGTCAACAGGTGCGGCTGGCGGCAGAGCGTGGGCACAGCTGGCAGCAGGTCATGGATGGTTTGCGTCCGTTGACACAGCAATTGTGGAGCGACCTGCCCACATCAGAACAGCAGCGGTTTCTGCGTTGTTATTTCGGTTTGTGGAATGTGTATCGTCACCGGATGCCACCACAAGCGGCAGCCCTTATTACAGATATGCGCCAGTGTGGCCAGTTACACATCACCGCTGCTGGGGTGCATAATATAATCACCACAGAAACAGCCTGTCACATTCGTACCAGTACAGGTGCGGTTATCTCAACAGATGTTGTTTTTGACTGTCGTGGCATCAATTACCAGAAGAACAATACCCTGCTGGAGTCCCTGCATCAGCAGCACCTGATCGCCGCGCCAGACAATGGTTATGGCATTGCCGTGGATGCGCAGTTCAGGGCAGCACCTGGGGTGTACGCTCTTGGTGCGTTAACAGTAGGTAGCCGCCTGGAAATTACGGCGGTGCCGGATTTGCGCACAGCAGCAGCAACGGTAGCCAGATTAATTGCCGAGGCGATCTCAGCGGCCTGCGCCTGAACCGGTTTTTTTAATAGGACGGGCGAAAATAAACAAGCGATCCTGCAGCGTCAGGTTTGTGCTGAGGCCGGTAAATTTCAAGGTGCGGGTCTTGCCTTGATTATCAAAATACTGCCATTGCTGCAGGCGCAAGGAAGCTCTGTCCAGGTATAAAATCATGGGGGGGGCTTCGGTGTTTCTACGCGGCCTTATGCTTACAGCAATAAATCCGTCTTTTTCAACAGCCGTTACATAAAGTTCGGGATCAAAAAGGTTGACGGTATCGCCAATCAGAAAATCAAGTTTGCTTTCAGACCTGCTGACGTAGTTCACTTCGTCCAGTTGGCTGTCATAGTACACAAACTGGCTGCCATCGCCAACCACCTGCACATAGACAGGGGGACGATATTCAATGCGAAGTTTCCAGGGGCGTTTGGCAAAGATCTGGCCACTGCCGTATAAGGTGCCATCATCCTTGTATTCTTTGAAACTAGCCTGGAAAGAGGTGATATTAGCAAGGTAAGTCTGTACACGTCTAATAGTCTCTAGCTCCTTACCTGTATAAACTTTCGGCTCGGGGATGTACATCGTTGGGTCTGCAGGCTGTGCAATCGCCAGCGAGGATGACAACAGCCAGGCAAGGCACAAAAGGATAAACTTCATCGAATCAGTATCTCTCGTTTGCCGGTGGCATTGGCCTTGCTGACCACCCCTTCCTGCTCCATTTTCTCAATAATACGGGCGGCACGGTTATAACCGACCTGTAAATGACGCTGGATGAAGCTGGTAGAGACTTTGCCTTCCCGAAGAATCACGTTCAGTGCTTCATCATACATGGGATCGTCGCTTTTGTCACGTGCTTCACCGGAGGCATCTTCATCTTCCTCAACGGTAATATCATCAACATAGCGGGGTGCGCCCTGTTCTTTCAGGAAAGCGACAACGCTTTCCACTTCACCATCCGATACGAAGGGGCCATGAATGCGCGAAATACGGCCACCACCGGCCATATACAGCATATCCCCCTGACCCAGCAGCTGTTCGGCGCCCTGCTCGCTCAGAATAGTGCGGCTGTCAATTTTGGATGTTACCTGAAAGCTGATGCGCGTGGGGAAGTTGGCTTTAATCGTGCCGGTAATGACATCCACGGACGGACGCTGGGTGGCCATGATAATATGGATACCGGCTGCCCGCGCCATTTGTGCCAGGCGTTGAATGGTGGCCTCAATATCTTTACCGGCAACCAGCATCAGATCAGCCATTTCATCGACGATAACGACAATATAAGGCAATGTTTCATGCGATAGCGGTTGATCTTCATAGACAGGTTTACCGGTATCCGGATCATATCCGGTCTGCACGCGGCGATGCAGGACTTCGCCGGTGTCCCGCGCCTGCAGAATACGTTCGTTGTAGCCTTCAATATTGCGTACACCCAATTTGGACATGGCCTGATAACGCTGCTCCATCTCACGCACCGTCCATTTCAGGGCAACAACCGCTTTTTTCGGATCGGTGACCACGGGGGTCAGCAGATGTGGGATGTCATCATAGACAGACAATTCCAGCATCTTGGGATCAATCATGATAAAGCGGCATTGCTGCGGCGTCAGTTTATACAATAATGACAATATCATGGCGTTAACGGCTACGGATTTACCTGAACCTGTAGTCCCTGCCACCAGCAGATGCGGCATTTTGGCCAGGTCAACAGTCACCGGATTGCCGCCAATATCTTTGCCCAGTGCCAGCGGCAGTTTGGTTCTGGTCTGCTCAAAGCTTTCATGCGCCAGAATCTGACGCAACAGCACTGTTTCGCGCTGGGCATTTGGCAGTTCAATGCCAATCACATTGCGGCCAGGCACTACAGCAACACGTGCCGATATAGAACTCATGGAGCGGGCAATATCATCAGCCAGGCTGATGATACGCGCCGATTTAATGCCTGGTGCCGGTTCCATTTCATAGAGTGTAACAACGGGGCCTGGGTGAGAGTCAACAATTTCTCCTTTTATACCAAAGTCCTGCAGCACCTGGTTCAACTGTTGGGTGCGTTCGTTAAGGGTACGCTTGTCAACGGTTGTCCCTTTGCTCTTGGCGATACTGAGTAAGTCCAGGGATGGCAACGCAATGCTGACGTCATTGCGGACACTGATGCCAGGTGTACGCTCGGATGCCGTGGGCTTTGCCGTATTAGGAACGGTGGCTTTTTTACGGCTGCGCGGTGTCTGCACGACATCAGCAGTTGCTGCAGGTGCTGCTGCCAGTGCTTCAGTGCGCAGGCGTCGCTGCAGCAGGCTGGCAGCGACGCTTTTTAAACCGGCGGGCACAGCAGGCATGGCAATAACTGGAATGGATACGCCAGCCATTCTGCGCGCCAGCCATTTGAACGGTTGTATAAAGGCACTGTAGCGCAGTGCCAGGGCATACTGCCCCAGAAACAATGCCACTGCCAGCAGTGTTCCGGCAACGATATATGCATGCAGGTAGGTTAACAGATGAAAGCTGTTATTCAGTAGGTTCAACAGCAGCATACCAACGCCACCACCCATACTGCTGGACATACTCCAGGCGGAGGCTGGAGGTATGGCGGCAAAACCTGTCGCTGCCAACAGGACGGTACTGATTGCTGCCAGCACACGATAACTGAAGCGGGATACCTGCCGCCCACTCACCATATTCAATCCTGTTCCCGCCAGCAGCAGCATTACGGCACTGGCACCAAGTCCCAGTGTCTGCAGCAGGAAATCACTGACATCTGCGCCTAAAGTGCCCATTCTGTTGCTTACCAGACCATCACCGGCTGTGTTGAGCGAGGGATCAGACGGATCATGGCTGATACAGGCCAGCGTTACCCATATGGCCAGCAGTATCATGGCTGCGCCCAGCACACGCTGCATGGCGACAGATATCAGCTGTGCCAGTGCCGGTGGCAACAGGGTGATGCGCTTATCTTTTGTCATGGCACGTGCCATTCTGGAATTCCTTTTTACGGCGGAGCATACGCCTCAGGCTGGCACTTTCCAAGTATTCCTGTTAATAAAGTGTAAAGGAAACGCCGGAGATGAAAAAAATGTTGCAAACACATCATGCGGTGGTGGTGGCTGGTGCCGGTCTCAATGGTCTGCTGTTAGCCAATGCTCTGTGTCAGGCAGGCATTACACCCGTATTGCTGGATCCTGCAGGGATCAACGCCGCCACTGAGGAATCCGTGCTGACAACAGCCCTTTCGGCGGCAACGGCAGCCTATCTGGATGATCTTGGCATCTGGAAGGTATTGGCGCCCAAGGCAACGGCCATACAGCGTATTATGGTGCGTGATGGGCACAGCACCGCCAGAACGCATTTTGATAGCACCACACGACCCATGGGCTATATTGTGTACAATCCTGATCTGCGTCAGGCACTGCATGCCAGTCTTCCCGAAAAATTTACCACACAACAGGTTATCAAAGCACGCATAACCGGTTTACAGCGGGACAGTACAAGCATCATGACAGATCTTGATATTGGGGAAACAGTACGCAGCAGTCTGTTGCTGGCCAGTGATGGAAAATTTTCCAGTGTACGCCGCCTGGCAGGTATCCCAGTCACCCATCGTGATTATCATCAAACGGCCATTGTTGCTACCATCCATACGGAAAAACCGCACCAGGGAACAGCGTATGAGCATTTCATGACCACAGGCCCTATCGCCATGCTGCCACTGCCAGTTCAGCAGGCATCGCTGGTCTGGACATTGCCAACTGAACGTGCACAACAGCTTGCCGCCCTGCCAGAGGATATTTTCTGTCAGGGTCTGCAGCAACAGTTTGGCGATGCGCTGGGGATTCTAAGGTTAGGGAGTGTGCGCAAAACGTATCCTCTGCAGGCGATACAGGCCAGTCAATTTGTTGCAGAACGCCTTGCGCTGGTAGGAGATGCTGCGCATCATGTGCACCCGCTGGCCGGGCAGGGATTTAACCTGGGGGTGCGGGATACCAAGGCGATTGTAGCGTTGCTGCAAACACACCAACGCCTGGGACTGGATCCTGGTGCGTGTAATATCCTGAAGGCATACAACGACCGCCGTCAATTGGATGTGCAGGTGATGCAAACTGCATTGCACGGCTTGAATACACTCTTCTCCAACAACAATCCTGCCTTACATGCCTTGCGTTGTATTGGCTTATACGCTTTTGACCAGTGCGCGCCGCTCAAGCGCAGCGTACAACACCATGCTATGGGATTATCATTATTTTCAGGTAGCTCTTCGGGCTAACCAGCCCACGGTGACGGCAGACAACAATACCAGAACAGCATTGGCCTGATGCAGGGAGGCTATAACCAGTGGTACATTCCACACCAGTGTTGTGATGCCCAGCATCATCTGTACACTGACAGAGGCCAGCAGTGCCCGTGCACCGATCCGTAATGCCTGGCTGCTGTCCTGTCGTTCAAAACGATACCAGGTGGCCGCAGCTGTCAGAAACGTGACCATGGCAAACACCCGGTGCAGCCACTGCACCGTTACCGGATTGGCGTACAAATTACTGAACCAGGGTTCATAAAAAAACAACTCCCCTGGGACAAGGCTGCCAGCCATGAACGGAAAAGTATTATAAATAAGTCCGGCGTTATGTCCCGCTACCAGGCCGCCAATGGCAATGGTCACAAAACACAGACCCAGCATGATCGTGGGCAGACGATCAGCATGCATGGTACGGGGGTTGGGTGTCGACAGGCGACGGTATGACAACATCATGCGCCAGGTTAGCGTCAACAGCACCATCGCCAGCAGCAGATGCGCCGTCAACCGATACGGACTGACATCCGGTGCCTGCTGCAGCCCACTGTGCACCATGAGCCAGCCCATGCCCCCCTGCAATCCGACCAGTAGCAACAGACCCGCTAGATTACGTTTGTCACGCATAGGCAGGTTTTTGCGAATGGCGATGATTAATGGAACTAGAAAAGCAAGGCCAATCAGTCTGCCCCACATACGGTGCGCATATTCCCACCAGAAAATGTTCTTGAAAGCATCCAGGCTCATGCCACGGTTAATCTGCTGATACTCAGGGTATTGTTTGTATTTGGCGAATTCCACCTGCCAGGCCGCATCACTGATGGGGGGCAGGATGCCGGTGAAGGGCTTCCATTCCACGATAGAGAGGCCAGACTCAGTAAGGCGGGTGATGCCCCCAATAACAACCATGATCCAGATCATGGCGGAACAGACCAGAAGCCACACGGCAAGACGACGATACACCGCAACATCCGCAGCCTGGATGGCGGCAGGGGTGGTGTATGCATCGTTTAACTTTATGGCAAGGCTAATGGGTCATCTCCAACATGCTACACATGCGTGTATACCCTTTTTACAGCTGCCGTTCAACCATCTTCTGCTTGATGCCGGCAATCGCTTTGGCGGGATTTAATCCTTTGGGGCAGGTTTTGGTGCAGTTCATGATGGTGTGGCAACGATACAGCTTGAACGGATCTTCCAGATCATCCAGGCGGGCACCGGTGGCCTCATCGCGGCTGTCCTGAATCCAGCGGTAGGCTTGTAACAGCACAGCCGGCCCTAAATACTTATCCCCATTCCACCAGTAGCTTGGGCAGCTGGTAGAACAGCAGAAGCACAAAATACACTCCCACATCCCATCCAGCAATTCCCGTTCTTCAACGCTCTGCTTGAACTCTTTGCCAGCAGGTGGCTTGCTGTCGGCCTGCAGCCACGGTTTGATGGATTTATATTGTGCGTAAACATGGTTCAGATCCGGCACCAGATCCTTTACCACCGGCATGTGCGGCAGGGGATAAATATTAATATCGCCTTTAACCTCGTCAATGGGCTTGAGGCAGGCCAGGGTATTGGTGCCGTCAATGTTCATGGAGCAACTGCCGCAAATCCCCTCACGGCAGGAGCGGCGAAAGGTGACCGTGGTATCAACCTCATTTTTAATTTTGATCAATGCGTCCAGCACCATGGGGCCGCACTTTTCCAGATCGATATGATAGCTGTCCAGGCGCGGATTCTGGGTATCCTCAGGATTCCAGCGATAAATGTTGAATTTTTTAGTACGCTTCGCGCCTTCAGGCTTTGGAAAATCCTTGCCTTTGGTGACTTTGGAGTTTTTGGGGAGGGTGAATTCAGCCATGATTCTGCCTATGCTTGCTGCTTTTAATTAATGTTATCAGGTGGGGTTGCACCAGGAGCCTTGCGGCCTTCTAAAATGCCTTTAATACTTAAATCTTCATCGATATCTGGCCAGTGGATGCCAAAACGCATAATCTCGTAGTGCGCTCGTTGTGACGCGGTTGCCTGATGTAGACGTGGATAAAACCACAGTGGGGCGTGAACCTCATGTCCACCTTCGAGGGTGAGAACAAGGTGGGTGTTGGTGCAGACAACTTTTTTGGCTGCAACACAGTCCTCATCAATAACCAAAATACTCATACCATTTATCCAATAACATGCTTTCGTGAGACTCTACTATTTTGAAGATGCTTTGTAATTCATAAGAAGGAAAGCCTGAATTTTTTGCTAAGTCTATGGGAGAAAGCCAAATTTTTGCCTCTGCGCCTGCTCTGAACACACGTATGTGTGGTTTGCTTTTCCCTTCCAAAGAGTAAAAGAAAAAGCGGTATCCTTGCTGGCGCAAAACAGTGGGCATATTGCGAACCCTAATACACCCGCTTCTTCGCCGGTACCACTTCCGTTTCTTTGTTCAATGTATAGTAATGCACCGGGCGGTAGTCGATCTTGACCTTGCCCTTGGCATCAACCCAGGCCAGCGTGTGTTTCATCCAGTTTTCATCGTCACGATCCGGGAAATCCTCCTGGGCGTGAGCACCACGGCTTTCCTTACGTTCGTTGGCGGAATGCATGGTGGTAATGGCCTGTGCCATGAGGTTATCCAGTTCCAGGGCTTCCACCAGGTCACTGTTCCAGATGAGGGAGCGGTCATTAATGCCGATGTCAGCCACTTGACTGGCAATTTTGGTCATTTTATCGACGCCTTCCTGCAGGACTTCGGTGGTGCGGAAAACGGCACAGTTATTCTGCATGGTTTTCTGCATCTGCAGGCGTAAGTCCGCAACACTGGCCTCGCCTTTGGCATGGCGGACTTTATCAAAACGGCTTAATGCCGCATCACTGTCGCTGGCAGGTACTGGCTTATGGGGGCTGTCAGGCTTGATCAGTTCTGCTGCCCGCATGGCTGCCCCACGGCCAAACACCACAATGTCCAGCAGAGAATTACAGCCCAGCCGGTTTGCACCGTGTACCGACACACACGCTGCCTCGCCAATAGCCATCAGACCCGGGCAGACGGCATCAGGATTCTTCTTGGTGGGGCGTAACACTTCGCCATGATAATTGGTAGGAATACCGCCCATATTATAGTGTACGGTGGGTTGCACGGGAATGGGGGCTTTCGTTACGTCAACACCGGCAAAAATTTTGGCGGTTTCAGAAATACCAGGCAGACGCTGATGCAGGACATCTGCCCCCAGGTGTTCCAGATGCAGGAAAATATGATCGTTTTCCGCACCAACACCGCGCCCTTCGCGCACTTCCATGGTCATCGAGCGACTGACGACATCACGGGAAGCCAGGTCTTTTGCATTGGGGGCATAGCGTTCCATGAAGCGTTCGCCTTTGGAATTGGTCAGGTATCCACCTTCCCCGCGTGCCCCTTCGGTAATCAGACAGCCTGCCCCATAAATACCGGTAGGGTGAAACTGCACAAATTCCAGATCCTGTAACGGCAGGCCAGCACGCAGCGCCATTGCCCCACCATCCCCGGTGCAGGTATGCGCCGATGTACAGGAAAAATATACACGACCAAAGCCGCCGGTGGCCAGTACGGTCTGATGTCCATAAAAGCGATGCATGGAACCATCTTCCAGGCATAAGGCCAGGATACCACGGCATGTTCCTTCGCCATCAAAAATCAGATCCAGGGCAAAATACTCTACAAAAAATTCAGCATTGTATTTCAGGCACTGCTGATACAGGGTGTGCAGAATGGCATGGCCGGTACGGTCAGCCGCCGCACAGGCGCGGCGTGCCATTTTCTCGCCCTGGTTAACCGTATGCCCACCAAACGGGCGCTGGTAGATTTTACCATCTTCAGTACGGGAGAATGGAACCCCCATGTTTTCCAGCTCGATAATAGCGGGAATAGCTTCGCGGCACATGTATTCAATGGCATCCTGATCACCCAGCCAGTCAGAGCCTTTGACGGTATCATACATATGATTTACCCAGGAATCTTCGTCCAGATTCCCCAGGGCGGCAGCAACACCACCCTGTGCGGCCACGGTGTGAGAGCGGGTAGGAAAGACCTTGGTAACGCAGGCGGTTTTCAGGCCAGCAGCCGTCATGCCCAGCGTGGCACGCAAACCTGCACCACCGGCACCGACAACAACGACATCATAATAATGATCAATGATTTGATAGGCTGCCGCCATGTTCAGGCTCCAATAACAGTTTTAATAATAGCCAGCACAGCCGTAACCGCCAGGCCGTACCCCAGAAACTTTGTCGCCAGCAGCATGCCAATTTTTGCGCCGTGGCCGTGTACGTAATCCTCAATAACGACCTGCACACCCAGCAATGCGTGAACAATGGCGGTAGGAACAAACAGCAGCATGAGAATGCCGTGCCATGGATCGGAAAGCCAGGCATAAGCCTCGGCATGTTCCATGCTCGGCAGTTTGATGATGGCTGACATAAACCAGATGGACAACGGAATCAGCGCAACGGCGGTGACGCGTTGCAGCCACCAGTGATGCGTGCCGGTCTTGGCAGAGCCAAGGCCACGCGCTTTGGCGAGATCGGTGGCCAGTTGTTGTTTTTCTGTACGCATTATAAAGGCACTCCCCAGGTGAGGACGGTTGCAGCGATTGCAAAAATTACCACCGCATAACCGCTTGCGTAGACACTCTTCAACTCAAAACCTTTGCCGGCATCCCAGAACAGATGCCGGATACCATTACCCAGGTGGTAATAGAAACTAAACACCCATACGACCAAAGCGGCACGCCCCAGCATGGTCTGCAGGCTGATGACCAGCGCATCATAAAAATCCCGGTCAAAGGCAATGCCCAGTAGCCACATCACCAGCATGACGGCACCGGCAGAGAGAATGAGGCCGGTTAAACGATGGCTGATGGAAAGAATAGAGGTCAGTTGCGGCTTATACACCTGCAAATGCGGTGATAATGGCCGGTTGGATGGGGTCGGATTCACGGCAGATCCCTGATTTGTTGTACTGAAACTATGGAATACGAGTGTGATATAACACTGTCAATTATCCTAGCTATTAAACTGTATAAAAATATTTCCGTAAAACACCAGTGCCACTTTGTGGATTTATTGTGACAATAATGTGTAGGCGCGTAACAATTTTGGTGCCTCAAAGCGCCATTCAAACAGGGTCTCAATGCGATGGCGGCCAATGGCACCCATATGCTGTCGTAAACCAGGATCTTCCAGCAGCGTAATAATTTTGGTGGCCAGATCCACGCTGTCATTAGGCGTTGCATAGAGTGAGGCTTCACCAGCGGAAAACCGGCCTTCGGTCAAATCGAACTGCACAATGGGTTTGCCCAGTGCCATGTATTCCATGATTTTGTTCATGGTGGACTTGTCGTTCATGGCATTGAACGTGTCTGGATTGATACAGATATCAGCGGTATTCAGCATGGCCAGCATTTCAGCATCATGCACCCGACCGGTAAAAGTAATAATATCGCCAATTCCAAGTTCTTCTGCTCTGCGGCGCATGGCGTCTACTTCGGAACCACCGCCGACCAGGCCATAATGAATATCGTTACGACGGTGATGTTGCCGAATGTGCGCGGCGGCTTCCAGCAGATAGTGAATCCCTTCCTGCTGCCCCATGACGCCCACATAACTGATCAGAAAATTTTTGCCTTTTTTCAGGGCAGGGGTTGGTGGCAGGATTTTCAGGCGTTCCAGGGAGGGGCCACTGCGTACCACCACTACTTTTTCCGCAGGCATTTTACCGCGCTCAATAGCAATTTTCTTATAAGATTCATTGGTGGCAATGGATACATCCGCCAGTTGAAACGTCATGCGCTCCAGCCAGCAGATGGTACGATAGAGGAAGCCGCGCTTGCCGAACTTGGCTTCAAACAGCTCCGGGTTAACATCGTGATGGTCAAACAGAAATTTTTTGCCAAACAGTTTCCAGAATGCGCCAATCAGAAAAATCAAATCCGGTGGGTTGCAGGCATGGATAACATCAAAGCCATGCCGTCGGTAAATCCTGATACTTAAAATAAACTCCCAGAACAGGGCAGCACTGTATTCATACAGATAACCCAGGGCATTAGTGGCTTCCAGCGGCAGGGGGTGCCGGTAAATATGAATGCCCTCCAGGCATTCATAGCGATGATAACAGCCCTTGCCGGTGGGACAGATAATGCTGACTTGATACCCGTTCTGCTGGAGGGTTGTTGCCTCCTGCCACACCCGCCGGTCAAAGGGAACAGGCAGGTTTTCAACAATAATCAGGACTTTTTTGATTGATGGTTTACCAGCAGAGGCCATGGTATTGTCCTGGCGTTGCGGGGGAATCGGTAATGCGCACCAGGTCAATGACCTGCTGTGATGGCTTGAGTCTGGGTAATATCTCGGCAAACGCCGGATCGTGATTGCCAATCACCACAACTTCTGCCTGTTCAAGAATCGTTTCAATAGTTTCTACCATCAGGCGCGAAATATGGGGAATACGTTCAAGAATATAGTTTTTATTAGCCCCCACCAGGCTGGCGAGGTTTACACTGTGATCATAAAGCTGCAGGGTTTTACCTTTACCAATCAGGGTTTCGATGACCTGCACCATGGGGCTTTCGCGTAAATCATCTGTGCCGGCCTTAAAACTGAATCCCAGAATACCGATGCGTTGTTTTTGTGTAGCCAGAATTGCCGCAATACCCCGTTCAATGTGCAGGGCGTTACTGGGCAGCACAGAACTCAACAGTGGTAGGGTGAGATCGCGGCTGCGCGCACAATAGTTCAGTGCACGCAAGTCTTTTGGCAGGCAGGAGCCACCAAAGGCAAAACCGGGTTTCAGATAGTATGGTGATAAGTTCAGTTTCGTATCCTGACAGAAAATATTCATCACCTGATGACTGTCCACATTAACTGACTTGGCAATAACCCCGATTTCATTGGCAAACGCCACTTTTACAGCATGCCAGACATTATCCGCATATTTAACCAGTTCGGCAGTGTGCATGTCGGTGACGATGAGGGGAGCCTGCAAGTGGCGGTACAGGCTGGCAATACTGTCCGTGGTGCGCGCATCAATGCCGCCAATGACGGTTTTTGCCGGGTTATAATAATCATGTACAGCAGTTCCTTCGCGCAGGAATTCCGGGTTATTGCCAACACCGAAGTCCACACCGGCACGCTTGCCGCTGGCCTGCTCAAGGGTTGGAATCACCAGATTGCTGATCGTGCCGGGCAGGACAGTGGAACGAATGACGATGGTAAAATAATCTATCCTGCTGGCCAGTACTGAACCAATCTGTGTGCAGGTTTGTTGCAGATGATCTGTATTCAGATCACCATTGTTTTTCGAAGGTGTGCCTACACAGATCATCGCTATGTCGGTCTGTGCTATCGCTTCCGCAGCGTCAGTGGTGGCGCGTAGTGTGCCACTCTTAACAGCGGTATCTATGAGGGCATTGAGTCCGGTTTCGATGATGGGTGCCCGGCTGTTGTTGATCAGGTTCACTTTGACATCAGCAACATCAACGCCAATCACGGTATGGCCATCGTTGGCCAGGCAGGCCGAGGTAACGCTGCCAACATAACCCAAACCAAAAACACTGATACGCATGCTGCTCCAAAACCCTAGCGGTCGCTTGTATATAGATATAGACATAACACTATAAAACTGCACCATGATTCTACGCTGCCGGACGATGGACCCCAGCCAAGGCTGGGATCCATCCTGGTGCAGGTTTACAGTGTGAGATCTATAAATAGCTGGATTAAGCAAATAAAGGATTAATCACTGTTCCATCTACTGCATTGTACCACTGAGTTTGCCGGTTTTCAGCTGTTGGCGGTAATCATCCAGGAAGTTCTGGAAACTCTGAATGTCTGCGAAGCGGTCAGCCAGTTCATTATAGCTTTTCAGGCTGGTGTCCGGTGGCGGGGTGGCTACCAGGTCAAAAGTCTGCTGATAGCTGGTCTGGCGCATTAAGGCACCGTAATCTTTTTTCAGGTTTTCAAGGCGATCGTAATCCTGATTCATGGATAATGCCAGAGCCAGACTCAGGATGTATTGCGCCTGTCGGTCACTGATTGTTGTGTCATTGGGCTTAACAGCAATCATTTTATCCAGAATCTGGATCAGTTTTGGGAAATCCTGTTTTGCCCACATGATTTCGCTGCGCAGTTCGTTGGCGCGGGTTGTTGTGTCCCCTGCAAGCAGCAACAAGGCTTCATCGGGAACATCTTTCATTACTAAGGCTCTGGCACGCAAGTAGGTGCGTTTCCGTATTAAATCAGGATCAGCAATGGGTTCGTTGGATAAATTCAGGCCTTCCAGTGCGCCATTCGCATCATGATCCAACAGTTGAATCAGGGCAAGGCGTGCCCCAACCCGGGCTTTGTTATCGCCTGTCAAGCGTTCCTGAATCTGGTGTTTGAGCAGGTCGCTGGCACGATCCAGCAAATCAACGCCGACCAGGCGATCAGCCAGATTCTGAATCATCTGATCCCCCTCCGGCGTATTGGGCGTAAGACCGCGGAATTCATCAAATAATGCCAGAGCTGTCAGGGGGGGTACCCCATCAGCACCCCCCTCCAGATACAACAGGCGGAATGTATCATTCATCTGCTTTTCAAGGGCAGCTTTTTGCGGATGCTTGCCGAAGCGGCGTATGGCTTCCTGTAAAGTGCGCAGGCCACGGCGATAATCTTTAGTATCCAAATACAGGTTGCCAAGCTGCTGCAGGATCTTGAATTCAAAACCATCACCACGCCACGCATAGCGCAACCGTTCAAAAGCCGCGACGGCGTCTTTAGGGCTTAATTTTTTTTCTTCCAGTCCAAGCATGGTCAGGGAAAATTCCGCCCTTGTGCGGCTCCATTGATCTTCCGTCTTTGTCAGATTTTCCCAGAGCTTGCGTGCCTGAAAATTTTTCCCTTTGCCGTGCAGCAGCACCCCTTTTGTATAGGCAATGCGATTTTTTTCTGCCGGGGTTGCGCCGCGTACAGCCAGATCGTCGAGGATGACAGCGGCCTTGTCGAGCCTGTTCTGCTGAATATAGGCCTCTGCAATCGGCAGGGACAGTGCCACGGCTATTCTGGCTGGATATGTCGCGGGAACACCGCCGGCACTGTCGGCAGCAGCAGTGGCTTTTACAGTGTCACCAGCGGTGGCCAGAATGGCTGCCTGCCAGAGTTTCCCCTCCGGATACGCGGCGAATCTGTCATCTTGAAAAGACTGCATGGCGGCATCATTGAAGGACTGCAGGAATGATCCCGCACCGGTCAGAAATTTTAAGGGAATAATGCCGGCCACTTGCGGGTCATCAGCAATGATAACATCAACGACACCAATAGCCTCTGCGGCAAAACCATGCGCAAACAGAAACTGCGCCAACTCCATGCGTTTGGCACTGCGTCGATTTTTTGGGGCATCAACAATCGCACGCTGCAACGATTGTTTGCGGGCATAAAATTTTTTTCCTGGGACTTGCGCCCAGGCTTTATAGTCAAAAAGAACTTTGGCGTTGGCTGTTTTGGCATTGTCCCCTTTTGCGGCTTCTGCAGATACCAGGAGTCCATCAGGGGATGTCAGCGCGATGCCTTCTGGTGTTCTGCTGGCTTGAATTCCGGCGCTTTTGGGGACAACAGCGATACCCTGTGCGCTTGCCAGCAGTTGGAAATTGGGTAGATCACGCATCAAAACGTTGCCATAGCTCACACCGGCAGCCGTCGCAATCCACACATGATCACCCACGCCGGGGTCAAGCACACGAAATACCTGCGTAATGCTGGGCAGTACCAGTAAAACCCGTGGCAGCGGTTTCGCCAGGGGCTCAACGTTTAAATCCACACCGACTTCAGGATTCACATCCTGCAGGCGCAGGTCAATATTCCAGGATGTGCCGCGCCGCCAGACGCTGGGGCGCAGCGGCTTACTGAGCTGCAGGCGCAGGATGGTAAATTTAGGGTCACTGTAATGCCTGGCACTGGTCAATAATTTTCCAGATTTAGTCAGCAAATCATCAACATCGATCTGGGCGGGCTGATCGAATACCAGCCAGACATACCCGGCACGCTCAAAAACGGCTGCACCAGTCTCCTGTACCCAGGGAAATTTAAGGCTTAAAGCATCATCGCCCTGCGCCACGTCAATTTTAAAAGGGGCAGCAGGAGGTTTTGGTTTGTCGGCCGGGGTTTGCACTGTCTGTGTGGGTGCGACATCTTCGGGTGGTTGTGCTCCGTCCGCAACGGCTGCCGGTGTTGTAGCAGGGGAGGGGGCTGCAGCGGGTAGTGGGGCTGCGGGTTTTGCAGTGGTCGGTGCTGGCTGCGGGGCAGGAGGTATTGTTTTTGGTGGTGCTGGTGCAGGCGGGGTGGATGCAGTGCTGGTATTCAGTTCCATGGCTGCTGCTGGTTTTGGCAGGGGAGCACCGTTGGTAGTGGCACTGGTGCTCATATCCACGACAACTTTGGTGCCGCTGGTAAACGTGTGAATGCCGTAAATGGGGCGGTTGAGGTCAACCGCTACAAATAATTTGCTGCCGCGCTGCTCACTGCTGATATTGTTGATTGCCTGGATATTCGACCGGCCAGCAACCTTGATGCTGGCGGTTGTTTTGAAAATGATTAAGACCTGCCCGTCACGCCGTTCAACGGTGTAATCGGGGGTGCTTTCCCAGTCAAATACAACACGGATAAACGTCGGATGTTCCCCCAGACGCAGGGGGACGTCTGCTGCACGTGCCGTCCCTGTGCTGGCATATATTCCCAGCATTACAGCAAGCAGCAGAAATTGACGCGCAAGTTTCATGATGCCTACATACGCTGCTTGGCGATATGATGGAAGTCCCAGCTTCTGCCCTTGGTAAATTGCTGTATCTTCGCTACATAAGCGCAACAGTGTAGAAGATTTATATCCCGTATACCCATCCACATCACATTCTTCATGTATACCGCTCGCATCTGAAGATTTGTAAAAATACTTTGCGAGCGGCAAAGCCCGCGCGGCGTTTGAGCGTTACATCGCACATTCTTCATGTGCGATAAGTATACGATGGGTATGCGCTGCAAAAATATTGCCTTTCCTGTATATTATGGTTGTATACAACAATGGTGTCGCGATTTTTTTTGCCCTTCACGGCCGAAGGGTTCTTGTGGGATGAAGGCAATACCCGCAAGAACCTGGATAAACATGGGGTACGCAATGCAGAGGCTGAAGAAGTATTTTTTAACAGCCCTCTAGTGGTGGGGGATGACGCAAGACACTCTTCAACAGAACTACGGTATTACGCCTTGGGACAAACAAACGCCGGACGTTTATTGTTTGTGGTCTTCACGGTCAGAGAGAATTTTCTGCGCATCATTTCGCTGCGCGATATGCACCGCAAAGAGAGGGCTATATATGCGCAAAAAACACCCCCCACTTTTTAATACAGAGGCAGAAGAAGATGCCTTCTGGCAAACCCATGATTCCACGGATTATATTCCTTGGACAAGCGCGGCTTCTGCTGTTTTTCCAAACCTCAAACCCTCTACCCACACCATCTCTCTTCGCCTGCCAGCACATCTTCTGGATGCACTGAAGGTGATGGCCAACAAACGCGATGTGCCGTATCAATCGCTGATGAAGATATTGCTGGAGGAGAAAATCAGCGAAGAACGACAGCAGAATGGAAAATGGCGCGGGGACGATTTCCCTGCCTTGCCTCGCTAAGCAACCTCGCGTATAGCAAGGATATGACCGACATCTCTCATATCCGTAACTTCTCCATCATCGCCCATATTGACCACGGTAAATCCACCTTGGCCGACCGGCTTATTCAGCATTGCGGGGGGTTGGAAGCCCGGGAAATGACCGAGCAGGTTCTTGACTCAATGGATATTGAGAAAGAGCGTGGCATTACAATCAAAGCACAAACCGTGCGTCTTACCTATAAAGCCAAAGATGGCCAGACGTATCAGTTGAATCTCATTGATACGCCCGGGCATGTGGATTTTGCCTATGAGGTGAGCCGGTCGCTCAAAGCCTGTGAAGGCTCCTTGCTGGTTGTGGATGCCAGCCAGGGGGTGGAGGCGCAGACGCTGGCCAACGTCTATCAGGCCATTGACAATCACCATGAGATTGTCCCCGTACTCAACAAAATTGATCTGCCTGCCGCTGAACCAGAGCGCATTAAACAGCAGATTGAAGATGTGATCGGTATTGATGCCTCTGATGCCCTGTTGATTTCCGCTAAAAGTGGCATTGGTATTGAAGAGACCCTGGAGGCGATTGTTCACCGTCTGCCTGCCCCCAGACAACCCACAACAGACAAGCTGCAAGCCCTGCTGATTGACAGCTGGTATGATAAATATCTGGGTGTGGTCATTCTGGTGCGGGTTGTCAGTGGTGTGCTGAAAAGCGGTCAGAAAATTCTGATGATGGGCACGGGTGCCATCCATACCGTTGATAAAGTCGGTATTTTTACACCAAAAGCCCTGCATGTGGCAGCGTTGAATGCCGGTGAGATTGGCTTTCTGACCGCCAGCATTAAGGAAATTGCTGATGCGCGGGTGGGGGATACGATTACCCTGGAAGCAAAACCTGTGGAACAGCCGCTGGATGGGTTCAAGCCATCAACGCCGGTGGTGTTCTGTGGCCTGTTTCCCGTGGATGCGGCGGATTTTCAGGATTTGCGCGATAGTTTAGGCAAGCTGGCACTGAACGATGCCAGTTTTCAGTATGAGGCGGATTCTTCGGCGGCGCTGGGCTTTGGTTTTCGTTGCGGGTGTCTGGGGTTGCTGCACCTGGAAATTATTCAGGAGCGTTTGGAGCGCGAGTTTAACCTGGATCTGATCACTACCGCCCCCAGCGTAGTGTACCGCATTACCGAAACCAACGGTAAGAGTTATGAGCTGCATAACCCTGCCGATTATCCAGATCCATCACAGATAGCCACCATCGAAGAACCCTGGATTAAGGCCACCATCTTTGTGCCTGATGAATATATCGGCAATATTCTGACACTGTGCACCGAACGGCGCGGGGTGCAGGAAACCATGACCCATACCGGCACACGCGCCATGCTGGTCTATAAACTGCCCCTCAATGAGGTGGTGTTTGATTTTTATGATCGCCTGAAGTCTGTCAGCCGTGGCTATGCCAGCTTTGATTATCACCTGGATGGCTACCAGGAAGGCGATTTATGTAAACTGTCTATCATGGTGAATGGTGATGTTGTTGATGCATTGTCGATTCTGGTTCATAAGTCTGCCGCTGAAAAGCGGGGCAGGGCGATGTGTGAAAAACTGAAAGATCTGGTGCCGCAGCACCAGTTCAAAATCCCCATTCAAGCCGCGATTGGTGCGAAAATTATTGCCCGTGAGACGGTGCAGGCCTTCCGCAAAGATGTGCTGGCGCGCTGTTATGGTGGTGATGTAACAAGAAAGCGTAAGCTGCTGGATAAACAGAAAAAAGGAAAGAAGAAAATGCGCGAATTCGGGAATGTGGAAATTCCGCAAAGCGCGTTTATTGAGGTGCTAAAGACGGGGGGGTGAGAAAAAATCTCTTGCCACTTATAGCAATATTATAGTATATTATCAATCTTACTAATACATAAGATAACTCTTATAATTCCTCATAAGGTTTGTATAGTGGACGTAGAGCATAACCCCTTTGCGCCGGGCGCAGGAACACCGCCGCCAGAACTGGCAGGACGGCAAGAAATTCTGGAGCAGGCGCGTGTGGCGTTGGAGCGCATTAAAAATGGTCGTGCCGAAAAAAGCATGTTGCTGGTGGGTCTACGCGGCGTGGGTAAAACCGTATTGCTCAATGAAATTGAGAATATCGCCCGCGCCAAGGGGTATGAAACAGCGTTTATTGAGGCTATTGAAGACAGAAGTAACAAAAAACTCCCTGCCTTGTTGATGCCGCACTTGCGGCGTATTTTGCTAAGACTTGACAATGCGGAACGTCTTAGCACGCAAGTAAAAAGCGCATTGCGCGTGCTGCAAAGTTTTGTCAGCAAGTTCAAAATTAAATATGATCTTTTTGACTTCAGCATTGCTGAACCAGAAAAAGGGGTGGCTGATAGCGGGGATTTAGAGTTTGACTTGGCCGATTTATTTATCGCCGTAGGTGAGGCTGCTGCCAGCCGCAACACGGGCATTGCCATTATTATTGATGAATTACAATATTTAGAGGAAACCGAACTTAGTGCACTGATTATGGCGGTGCATCGCATCTCGCAAAAAGGGTTGCCGCTTGTAGTGGTGGGGGCAGGGCTGCCGCAATTGGTGGGAAAAGCGGGCAATTCTAAGTCTTATGCCGAACGGCTGTTTACCTACCCCCAAGTAGGGCAATTACTGGCAGCAGACGCTATGCAGGCGCTACAAGCGCCCGTACTGCAACAAGGCGTTAGCTTTACCCCTGATGCACTTACAGAAATTCTGAATATTACTAAAGGCTATCCTTATTTTTTGCAGGAGTGGGGGTATCAGGCCTGGAATGTGGCATCCACAAAGAAAATCACTAAGGAAGATATAGATACCGCCACAACACGCGCCATTAATAAACTAGACAAAGACTTTTTCCGTGTACGCTTCGACCGCCTTACGCCAAGCGAGAAGCGCTATGTACGAGCATTGGCGGAATTGGGCGGCACGCCGCAACGTTCAGGTGATATTGCCGAGAAATTGAATGTGCCTGTTAGCCGCATTGCGCCACTGCGGGCACAACTTATCAAAAAAGGCATGATTTACAGCCCTGCCCACGGCGATACAGCCTTTACTGTGCCGTTATTTGAAGAATTCCTGAAACGAGTGATGCCGGATTTCAATTAAAATTCTGCGCGCGTTCGGGAATGTGGAAATCCCGCAAAGTGCGTTTATTGAGGTGCTGAAGACGGGGGGGTGAGATTGCATTTCTTTTTAGTCACAGCCAATATAAATAACTGAATGGCTCTATATTTTTAACTTTTTTCTTGTTAGAGTCAGCAAAGAAAAGGAGCATTATTTTGAGTAGACCCACACACCTTCCAGATTATGAAAAACCACCTCTACATGAGGTTGTTTTGGGTATTCAGTTCAGCACCCCTCAAGGGTATCAACAAATTCATGCTGGAGAAGTTTGGAATCTTTATAAAGAAAATTACCCAGATGTAAAAGAGCATCATCCTCTCCCCCCAATTTTTGAGCATTTCGGTTTTCCTATAGAACAATCTCCCTTTGGTTTGATAACGGGTGCTACACATGATCGTTTTTGGTTTCTATCAAGGGATCAAAATGAACTCATTCAATTTCAGAATGATAGATTTTTGCATAATTGGCGAAAAATTGATGAGCATGACACACCATATCCGCGTTATGAAAGTATCATTGCGAAATTTACGCAAGAAGCTGGAAAGCTTGATGAATTTTTCAAGGGGTTTGATGGGAATGGTTTAAACATTAATCAAACGGAAATTACCTATATAAATCATATTCCGTTAGAGCATCCTGAGAACCAAAATATCACCGCTAATAAATGGTTGAAATTTTTAGATTTTTCATTTCTTGAAAAAAAAACGATAGTGGCAGATTTTCAGCATACCTTTCGTATTACAATAGACGATAAAAATAATAAGCCTTGCGGACGTTTGATTTGTGAAAGCGCAATCGCGGTAAATGCAAAAGGCGAGAGATTATTAAGGCTAAACATGACTGTTCGAGGAAAACCTGAGGAGTCATCTCTACAAGCCGCAATCGCATTTTTAGGACAAGGGCGTGAATTAATTGTTCAGAACTTTGATGCCATTACCACTGATGCGGCACACCGACATTGGGGGAAGAAATAATGTTGTTAGACTCTAATAGTACCGCCTCAGATGATTGCACTACATCTACCATAGACCGCTCCAATAGGTCTTCAAACGTGCCTACACGCCTAAATAATACTCAATACTTAAGGATGACCACTACACCCTTGGAGTGGTTTGATGATGCAATAGAAAGAGTTTATAGCCTAGCGCAGCTTCCCGTAGGATGGGATGGATACAGAGCGCGACCTGTAAGTGCGCCTAATGCACATTTTACGCTAAAGCTATTAGGACTTATTTGTGCGAATGAGAATACTACAATGCCTAGCATTATTCCAGGTTTTAACGGTGACCTGCAGATAGAGTGGCATGTAGAAGGCATAGATATCGAATTACATATAATTGCTCCCAACCAAGTAAAAGCATGGCATTGTACGCCTAGCACGGGTGAAGATGGTGAGGAGCAACTTTTAGAATATGATTTTTTGACTGCTCTGAAATGGGTCGCAGAAACCGTGGAGGCGAGCAGTGATAAAGCCGCCGCCGCGTAATGCTGATGGAGAAGTAATTCCCCACAATCATGAAGATATTCTTGATGAACACTTTGTTATCAGAAGAGTATCTTTGGAGTCCTGCTTTCCTTCGCCACCAGCCATTCCTCATCGAGTTTCTTCTATGCTTTATAAGCCCTCGAGCATTGGCAATCGAGGCATGTCCGTTGATCTTAAAAATCTGATTGAACAAAACGGAATTGACGCAAAAACGTTTGTCAGTAATCCGAAATTTACAGGTTCAATTTTGCTTAATGTTGGGAAATTGCGAGAATTGAGTTTTCAGGTTGGTTATGATCCTCTACCAGAAAATCCTTATCATGGCGAAGTTTGGGGAACGTTCTCAAAAGCCAACCAGAAAAAAATATCTCGCCTTGCACAGTGGTTTGTGGAAATCCCTGATGTTAGCCTTGTAATTTAATTATTTAGCTTATGTCCTACAACCCCATTTCCCTTGATGATTACATCAAAACCTTGCCCGAATCCGAACAAACCACCATTGCCGCCCGCGTTGAGGGACTGCTGGTTGAACAGGCGATTTTGCAGCAGTTCCACACCCTACAAATGCATGCTTTCTGCATTCGGCATGACGCAGTGCTCTCAGTGAAGCAGTGGCCGAACGGCTGGTGCGCGAGTATACAAATCTGGAAGTATCTCAACGATTGCGTAGGGGGGTAATGCCTGCCAGGCCGGAATTACGCGGTGTTGCTGCAAGTATGCAGTCAATTATTCAATTGGCTATATAGCACTCAAAAGCCGTACGGGATTAAAGTTCGCAAAGAATTTTGACCATACTGATGCCAGCGGTGTAACCAAAAAAACCTGGTGTGGGGAAACACCAGGTTTTTTGGGCTTGGGGAAAGCAATGTGATATTACGCCACCTGATTCCAGGCAGTAGTCTTTTTGGAACTTGGAAACCTGTTATCCAGCAGTATCAACCACCCTGGATCAGTCGCAACAGCGACTGTGGCATCTGGTTGGCCTGTGCCAGCATGGCAACGCCAGCCTGCATCAGGGTTTGCTGTTTGGTAAATTCAGTCATCTCACGTGCCATATCCACATCCAGGAAGATCCCTTTGGCAGCGGACAGGTTTTCGATGATGGTTGACAGGTTGCTCTGTACATATTCCATTCGACTTTGAATCGACCCTAATTGTGCCTGGGCAATGTTTACCTTGTTAATCGCATCGGATACCGCCGCTGAAGCCGTTGTACCACCCGCCTGCGTCTCAATATTCAAGACATCCAGCCCCAGGCTTTGTGAGGTCATGGCCACAAAGCTGATGGTAATCGTATCCGTGGCTTTCACACCAACCTGGAAATCCATGGTGGTGGCTGAGCCACGGGTGACTTCAAAACGTACACCTTCCAGGTTTGTTGTTGCGGTTGCCTGAGCCTGTGCTTCAGCGAGCTTCAATTCAGTACCATTGCTGAAAACAATCGTTTGCTGACCCGTGGCAGTACTGGCATTAGGCAGGGTTGCCTGATACACACTGCCATCTTCATGCTGCACACGAAATGTAGTGGTTCCCGTTGCCGTATCGTGCCGTGAGGTCAGGTTGTAAATACCATCCACAGCCGCGCCGGTAGCGGTGATCACACTGCCCAGTGTGGTCGCCCCTGCTTCCAGCAGGGCAGCAGCGTTGGCATTCGTTAATGCTTTTGATTGGAAACTTGCCGGTGGCGACGTGGTGGTATCCAGAGACAGCGCACTTTCCAGGTCACTTTCCAGCGTGGCCGCACTGGTACCCAGGGCTGCCGCGTTGTTGACAATTCTAAAAGTATTATGGCTGTTGGTGGTGCTGGTCATCGTAATACTGCCACCACTGGCCTGGCTGTATGAGGCATAGCCTTCAAAGGTCTGATTACCGATTTCGATATTGATTTTAAACTGGTTGGCTGAGCCGTTCTGCACCACTGTTACACTTTTAGCCTGGCCATCAACTGTGCCAGTAAAGGTATTAAACACGTTACTGGCTGTAGTCGGGTTGAAATAACCACCTGGTGTTGCACTGCCTCTGGCACCGGACACGCCGGCACTGACGTCTGAGCCAAGGGTGTTGGTAGAGGCCAGGGTTTTATCACCCCCGTTCAGCATGGATACACTGTTCCAGCGGGTTTGTGAAGAAATCTGGTCAATCTGGGTTACCAGCTCGGTAAATTCCTGTTGGGCAAACTGACGCTCTGGTGTCGACAGTGAGCCGTTCACCACCTGTGTAGACAAGGTTTTCAACCGGGTCAGAATATCGCCGATTCGGTCAATAGCACCGTTGGTAACCTGCAACAGTGATGCACCCTGTGAGGCATTTCGTGTGGCCTGCTGCAAGGCAGAGATGTCAGCCCGCAACTTGTTACCAATCGCCAATGATGACGCGTCATCAGAAGCCTTAACAATACGGGAACCCGATGACATCTTGGCAATCGATGACGACGCCATTGAACTGGATTGATCCAGGAAGCGTTGCGCGGTCAGCGCGGCAGTGTTGGTTGTGGCGGATAACATGGCAGAAACTCCTTACACTCACTCGTAAACTCGGGGCGCTGATCTTGATGACCGGTGCCAACGCCAGTTCTGGTGCAAAAGGTGTGCCAAATTTTTATTTCATAAATATATCAATCATTTAACCATGACTCCTGTAGTTTCTGCAGGCGACGGTTGAACCGTTCACTGCCATTGAGTAACAGGGTATTCAACTCGGTAATCACTGGTACTCCTTTATGCAGCTGTACGGGAACTGTTGCAAGCAGATGATCCGCCCCACCGCTTAAACTCTTTGCCAGACGTAACGCCAGACCGACTTTCAACGCCTGACGCTGCCAGTCTGGGGACAACAGCCTTAAAGCAGGTTGCAGTAATACCTTGTTATCCATCTCTCCATGATAACGTATGTACAGCGTCAGCGCCAGGAAGGCGTGTTCCTGATGCGACGCATTGCTGAAAGGTGCATATAGACAGCGGGTAAAGGCAATGATTCCCTGATGATCGCGCACATCCTGATGTGCAATGTCACTCAAGACAGCCGCCGCCTCAATCAACGCATGCAGACGCGGTGATACGTCCAGAAACAGGGGTTGCAGCCAGCGCAACAAGTCAGCCAGCCAGGGATCGGCTGCATGCTGCACGCCGACAAAGGCGGCAGCTTCATCAAGCAGCAGGTTGCGGCTCGTACCATGGGCAATTTTTGCCGCCAGATATCCTTCCCGCAATCCTGATGATGAAAAAACAACCTGTTCAACAGTATAGCGATCAATAAGACAATCCATGATCAACGCCGCATAGGGCATGGTTTCCACACGTCCACGTGCTACCCCTGGCAGTTTTTTCCCCTTGTGGCCGTTTTTGATCAGGCGTTCGAGGGTAGGCTGCAGGGCATGTCTATCAATGTGAAAATAATGCGCTTGGTCAATGGGGTAGTCGTTCACCTGCTGATGGAATCGTGCCAGTGAGCGCCAGCTTCCCCCCACGGCATAAAATACTGGCGCGGCAAGCTCCGGGGAGTCTGTAATCGTTGCCAGATAGGCCTGCATGCGTTTGCGTGCAGTGGTAATGTCGCCCTGCTGTAGAAAAGTCAGTACGCCGCAGGGCAATGTTAATGTCTGGGTGATGGTGCTGCCGTTCAGGTGCGCCAGTTCAAGGCTGGCTCCCCCCAGATCACCGCATAACCCCCGTGCTTCGGGCATGCAATGCGTTACACCCAGTGCCGAGTAATAGCTTTCCTGCTCACCACTGAGGACGTCGACCGCCAACCCCGTCTGTGCGTGTATATCATCAACAAATGCCTGCCCGTCATCTGCACGCCGGATGGCTTCAGTGGCAACCGCATATAACTGCTGTACGCCATAAGCCCCGGCAATGGTCATGAACCGACGCACAACCTCCAGAGCCTCAGCACGTCCCTGTGTATTTAACTTTCGGGTCTGATGCAGATGCAAGCCAAGAGCACAGGCATACTTTTCGTTAAAGAATGGCTGCAGTACACCACCAACCTTACGATACAACACCATGCGTACCGAGTTGGAACCAAGATCAACGATGCCGATACTGGCGGATTTCATGAACATGCTTCCTGTTTGTAATCCCTGCCACCATATGCTAGCAACGCGATTGACTGCAACCCTCCTGTATCACCTTATGGCAATTTATACCGTCCAGGCACTCAAAGATTTAATCCGCTGGAATAAGCAGGCCGGTACCCTGCTGCTGTTATGGCCGTGCTGGTGGGGACTGGCACTGGCCAATGCCGGAGCTCCTCCCCCCTGGCGGTTATTCCTGCTGTTTGCCATCGGTGCGTTGATGATGCGCAGTGCGGGCTGTATTATCAACGATCTGTGGGACAGGCATGTAGATCTTGAGGTTGCGCGCACCAGAAATCGCCCACTAGCGACAGGTGCACTGTCAGTCACAACAGCGTTGATCGTCCTGGCGGTGTTATTGTCGCTGGGATTGCTGGTGCTACTGGAGCTCTCACAGAGCACCATCATCCTGGGACTGGCGGTGATGCCACTGGTGGTTTTATATCCCCTGGCCAAGCGTGTATTCTTTGCGCCGCAACTTGTTCTGGGACTAGTATTTAATGTTGGCATTCTTCTGGGCTGGCAGGAAGTACAGGGGCAACTGGCACTATCCGCCTGGTATCTTTTTGCCGCTGGGATCCTGTGGACACTGGCCTATGATACAGTATACGGTCTGCAGGATGTGATTGATGATAAAAAGTTACACCTCCAGTCAACATCACGGTGGATGCAGCCACATATCAAAATCTGGCTTACCTGTTTATATATCACCATGCTGTTATTGATGCTGTATGCCATATACATGGCTACGGAGCAGTTGCGCCTGCTCAGCGTTTTTTATCTGGCCTTCTCCTTCATCCCCATGCTGCTGATGGTGCGCTTGCTGGATTTTAGGGATGCTGCCCATTGTGCCCGGTTTTTCCGGCTAAACGCCTACATGGGCGGAAATATCTTTATTGCCCTGCTACTGGCCTGAATCCATGCCTTACAACAGTTTACGTGATTTTCTGGATATACTTGAACAGCGGGGCTTACTGCACCGGATCCGTACACCGGTCAGCACCCACCTGGAAATGACAGAAATTCACCGCCGTGTGCTGGCGGCGGGCGGGTCTGCCCTGTTGTTTGAAAATGTCATCAAGGCTGATGGTAGCCCATCCCCTATGCCGGTGCTGGTCAATCTGTTTGGTACCGTGGAGCGTGTGGCACTGGGCATGGATCGCACCCCTGAGCAACTGCGCGGTGTTGGCGAAATGCTGGCCTTTTTACGCCAGCCGGAGCCACCTGGCGGCTGGCGGGAAGCTCTGGACATGCTGCCACTGCTGAAAACCGTCATGGCCATGAAACCCAGGGTGGTGCGTAAAGCCCCCTGTCAGGAAGTCGTCTTAACCGGCGGCGACATAGATTTAAATATTCTGCCCATTCAGGGGTGCTGGCCAGGTGAACCGGCACCGCTTATCACCTGGCCGCTGGTCGTTACCAAAGGCCCCAGCGATAAACGGGAAGACAATTATAACCTGGGTATTTACCGCATGCAGGTGCTGGCTAAAGACCGCACCCTGATGCGCTGGTTGAAACACCGTGGCGGTGCACAGCATTATCAACGTTGGCAGCAGGCCAACACCACACCCTTGCGACCGATCCCGGCAGCGCCGCTGAGCGCCGC
>JANMDF010000006.1:0-2892 GCA_031376145.1 Alphaproteobacteria bacterium | reverse complement strand
TCGCCCGTGCTGACCGCCACCGTGCTGTTGCCGAACAGCTGGTAGTTGATGGTCAGGCCTATAAATGTTTTACCACACCGGAAGAACTGGAAGCTCTACGAGCGCAGGCAAAGCCTGGCATGCCGGTGCATGACCGGCAGTGGCGAGATCGCCACCCTGCCGAAGCCCCACCTGGTGCGCCCTATGTCATTCGCCTGAAAATGCCGCTGGATGGTGAAACCGTCATCAACGATCTGGTGCAAGGCCAAATTACCGTCCAGAACAGCCAACTGGATGACATGGTGCTGTTGCGCGCCGATGGCACCCCCACCTATATGCTGTCGGTCGTCGTGGATGATCACGACATGGCCATTACCCATGTTATCCGCGGGGATGACCATCTGAATAATGCTTTTCGACAATATCAACTGTTCGCCGCCATGGGCTGGGATGTGCCGCAATTCACCCATATCCCGCTGATTCATGGCGCCGATGGTGCTAAACTCTCCAAGCGGCACGGTGCCGTTGGTCTCGATGCCTATCAGGAGATGGGCATCCTGCCCGAAGCCATGTGCAACTACCTGCTGCGTCTGGGCTGGAGTCACGGCGATGATGAGGTGATCAGCCGAGAACAGGCCATTGCCTGGTTTGATCTGGCACACGTGGGCAAATCCCCTGCCCGCTTTGACCTTAACAAATTGCTGCACCTCAATGCCCATTACCTGCGCCATACCCCGCCTGCCACACTGCTGGATAAAGCACGCCCCCTGTTGCAGGCACGCTATCCCCAGGCCAGTGCACAGCAATGGCAATGGCTGGAAGCTGGCCTCAGCGGCCTGCTGCCGCGGGCGAAAACCCTGGTGGAACTGGCCGATCAGGCTGGCATCTACCTGCAAACCCTCCCCTTGGCCTTAACAGAAAAAGCCGAAGCTACCTTGACGCCAGAGGCGTTAGACACCCTGCACGCCCTGTATCGTGTATTGGGTAATGCCAGCGACTGGAGCCATGACGGCTTGATGGCTGCCATGCAGGCGTTTGCCGAGGTAGGGGGGCAGAAACTGGGGACTTGTGTTGCTGGCCTGCGGGTAGCCCTGACCGGCGATACAGCATCGCCCAGCCTGTTTGAGATCATGCCCATTCTGGGTCAGGATGCCACATTGCAGCGGGTTACCATGCTGCTGCATAGCAAAAATGTTGCACCGCAATAAAATTTCCGCATTTGTGCAATATTCCTTTCGTGGATAGCCTGTTGCTGGCTTAAGCTTAATAAATTTTTCACCGAATACTGGCAGATTGTGGCCAGTCAAGACTTATGCAGGGCAAAAATTTAACCGCTGCGTAAGTCTTGCGTATACAGGAGAGCGACCCATGCCTAAGACGCAACCCATTAAAAAAACTGCTGCTACACCAGCAACACCGGCTGCCAATCAGTCTACACCAGCAACCGTTACCCTGATTGATAATCAGACCGGCAAGCAGTTTGATCTGCCGATCCTCAAAGGCACGCAAGGGCCTGATGTCATTGATGTGCGCCGTCTGTATACGGAAAGTGGCTATTTCACTTTTGACCCTGGCTTTTCGTCCACCGCCAGTTGTGAATCCAGCTTGACCTATATTGATGGGGATGAAGGCATTCTCCAGCACCGTGGCTATGCCATTGAAGACCTGGCTGAGCACAGCGATTTTATGGAAGTTGCATACCTGTTGCTTAACGGCGAATTACCAGATCCGGAAACCAAAAAAGAATTCACCCGCTCCATCACGCTGCACACCATGCTGCATGAGCAGATCATCTATTTCTATCGTGGTTTTCGTCGTGATGCCCATCCCATGGCCGTGATGTGCGGTGTGGTTGGTGCGTTGTCTGCATTCTACCACGACAGCCTGGACATCCACGATCCCCAGCAGCGTATGGTGGCTTCCCACCGGCTGATTGCCAAAATGCCCACTATTGCCGCCATGGCGTATAAGTATTCTGTGGGTCAGCCGTTTATCTACCCGCGTAACGATCTGGGCTATGCCGAAAACTTTCTGCACATGATGTTTGCTGTGCCATGTGAAGAATATAAGGTAAACCCGGTTCTTGCCCGTGCCATGGATAAAATCTTTATCCTGCATGCCGATCATGAACAGAACGCTTCGACCTCTACCGTACGTCTGGCAGGTTCCACCGGTGCGAATCCGTTTGCCTGTGTCGCCGCTGGCATTGCCTCATTATGGGGGCCAGCACACGGTGGTGCCAACGAAGCCGTCTTAAAAATGCTCGCCGAGATTGGCCATAAAGACCGCATTCCGGAATTTATCAAACGCGCCAAAGACAAAGACGATCCATTCCGCCTCATGGGTTTTGGCCACCGCGTTTACAAAAACTATGACCCCCGCGCAACCGTCATGCGCAAAACCTGCCATGAGGTATTGGACATTCTGGGCATGGAGAATGAGCCCCTGCTGCAACTGGCTATGGAACTGGAACGCATTGCGCTCGAAGATAAGTACTTTGTTGAGAAAAAGCTCTACCCCAACGTTGACTTTTATTCCGGCATTATCCTGCGTGCGATGGGCATTCCCACCAGCATGTTTACCGTGCTGTTTGCGCTTGCCCGTACCGTGGGCTGGATCGCGCAGTGGAAAGAAATGATTGAGGATCCGAATCAGCGTATTGGCCGTCCGCGTCAGTTGTACCAGGGGCCAACCCCACGCAAATATCGCGCACTGCATAAGCGGAAGTAAGTTCCACGCGCAATTTTTCGGAGTTCACATCGCCCCGCCTTGCTGGTTACGATTATTAATGGCTGGGCTAGGGGATCATATTTGTTTAAATCCGTATATCTGTTTTGCTTCGCTGCGCTCGCATTGACGGACAACGCCTTGTTCTTGGTCATGGCGAGCGCAGGGAAGCAATCCAGTTTTTCA
>JANMDF010000056.1:0-2294 GCA_031376145.1 Alphaproteobacteria bacterium | reverse complement strand
ACAGGGATCATTATTCTCTATCTATTGTGGGATGTGAAGGATATCCCCGGACAAACCCTGAACGCCAGCCTGTTTCGAAGTCTGACGGAGGACTGGTTTATTTTGGGCGTGTCCATTTCGGTACCGGTGGTGTTTGTTGTCCTGCTGTTTGAGGCTGGATTGCTGTTTGTTGCCTCCAACACCGGTTTTCTGGCGGGGCCAGCAGTGCTTGCCAATATGGCCACCGATCGCTGGATGCCGCATCAGTTCAGTTCCCTGTCAAACCGTCTGGTGGCTAAGAACGGTATTATTGTGATGGGAGTGGCGGCAGTCCTTGGCCTATTGATTACCAAAGGTGATGTCAGTGTTCTGGTGGTCTTATACAGTATAAATGTGTTTTTGACCTTCAGCCTGTCGTTGCTGGGCTTATCGCGGCACTGGTGGATTGGCCGGAAGCGACACAAAAAATGGCTGCGCCGTCTGGCCATGTCAGGCATTGCTCTGTTTGTCTGTGTGAGCATTCTCATCACGACGCTGTTAGAAAAATTTTTCAGTGGTGGTTGGATCACGGTGATTATTACCGGCCTGGTGATCTGGCTGGGTTGGGTCATTAAACGCCATTACCGCATGCTGCACGCCAAGATTGAGTTTGCCGAAATGGATCTGGCGGAAGCCATTGCATTGCAGAAAACCCGTGAAGACAAGGTGGTTGCCGCCACCGATCCCAGCCGCCAGACAGCGGTATTTTTTGTTAACGAAGGCATGGCAAGCGGGATGCATACGCTGCTGGCAACGCAACGCCTGTTTCCCGATGACTTTCATAATTTTGTGTTTGCCAGTGTCGGGGAGATTGATGCCGAACAGTTTGCCGAAGAAGCCCTGATGAAACACCGACGCCGTGATGTGAAGCAGCTGCTGAAACGTTATGTCGCCTATTGTCATGGGCGCGGCATGGCGGCGGCATCCTATCATGCCTATGGCACGGACGTTGTGGCAAAACTCACAGATTTAACAGATAAAATCCTGGAAGATTTCCCCAACGCCGTGTTTTTCTCCACTAAGCTTATTTTTGATAATGAGAATATGTTTACCCACTGGTTGCATAACCAGACGGCTTATATCATGCAACGCCGCCTGCACAGCATGGGGCGCACGATGATCATTTTGCCGATGAAGGTTTAGCCATGTCACGTGCGCCAAGATTGGGGCACCACGACCGGACGACCTGCGGGAATGAAACCTTGCGAACCCCTGACGAAATGCGCTAACACGCGTCCAGATAGGAATGACACGCATGCGCTACACTCAAGCCTTTATCCCGACAGCCAAAGAATCCCCCGCAGAAGCACAGATTACCTCACATCAGTTGATGCTGCGGGCTGGCATGATCCGGCAGGTGGCCGCCGGGATTTATACCTGGCTACCACTTGGGTTGAAAGTATTACGCAATATTGAAAACATCATCCGCACCGAACTGGATAAGGCGGGTCTGCTGGAATTACTGATGGCAACGCTGCAACCTGCAAGCCTATGGCAGCAGAGTGGGCGTTATGATTCCTACGGCAAAGAAATGCTGCGCATCAAAGACCGCCATGATCGTGATCTGCTGTATGGCCCTACCAATGAAGAAGTTATTACAGATTTGTTTCAACAGTCCCTGAAAAGCTACCGCGATGTGCCGCAGTGCTGGTATCAGATCCAATGGAAATTCCGCGATGAAATCCGCCCGCGCTTTGGCGTGATGCGTGGACGGGAATTTCTGATGATGGATGCATATTCCTTTGATCTGGATTACGAAGGTGCGCGTGCCACCTACGAAAAAATTTTCCTGACATACCTGAAAATTTTTCAAAAGATGGGCTTGAAGGCCATTCCGGTAAAAGCCGATTCCGGTGCCATTGGCGGTGATCTCAGCCATGAATTCCATGTGCTGGCCGATACCGGTGAAAGCGGCCTGTTCTATGATGCCGCCTATGATGACCTGGATGTCACCACCCTGACACTGGATGCCTTACAAAACATTTATGCTCAGACCGATGACCTGCATAAACCTGATGCCTGTCCGGTGGCAGCAGATCGCCTGAAAGAACGGCGCGGCATTGAGGTGGGGCATATTTTCTATTTTGCTGATAAGTATTCCACACCGCTGAATGCCCTGCTCACCCATAAAGATGGCCGCAAACATCCCGCCCACATGGGCTCCTACGGTATTGGCGTATAACGCCTGGTGGGCGCAAAAATTGAAGCCTTTCAAGATGATAAAGGCATTAACTGGCCACTTGCCGTTGCCCCGGATCAAGTCGATCTTATAAACC
>JANMDF010000300.1:0-15258 GCA_031376145.1 Alphaproteobacteria bacterium | reverse complement strand
GATGCCACAGCCGACAGTCTGCATGTCGGTAGCCTGGTGCAGATCATGCTGCTGCGCTGGTTGCAGCAGACCGGCCACACACCGATTGTTCTCCTGGGCGGTGGGACGACAAAGGTAGGGGATCCTTCAGGCAAAGACAGTGCGAGAAAACTGCTGGATGATGCCGCTATCGCCGAGAATATCAACGGAATATCCAGTGTGTTTGCCCAATATATTGATCTGGCGAAGGCGCAGGTTGTTAATAATAACGACTGGCTGAGCGGTCTTCATTATATTGAGTTTCTGCGGGATTATGGCGCGCATTTTTCGGTGAACCGCATGCTGTCGTTTGATAGTGTCAAGTTGCGCCTGGAGCGGGAACAGCCGCTATCCTTCCTGGAATTCAACTACATGATTCTGCAGGCATATGATTTTCTGGAGCTGAACCGCCGTTATGGCTGTGTCTTGCAGCTAGGTGGCTCGGATCAGTGGGGCAATATTGTGAATGGTGCTGAGTTAACCCGCCGTATTGCACAGAAAACCGTGTTTGGTCTTACCACGCCGCTGTTAACAACATCCAGCGGTGCCAAGATGGGTAAAACGGCGGATGGTGCGGTCTGGCTGAATGCAGCGCGGTGTAAGCCCTATGATTTCTGGCAGTACTGGCGCAACACGGAAGATAGCGATGTGGGGCGGTTTTTGCGCCTGTTTACGGAAATACCACTGGTTGAAATCACCCGCCTGGAAGCACTGCAGGGCGCAGAAATTAATGATGCAAAAAAAATTCTGGCAACGGCAGTAACAGCCCTCTGTCATGGCGATGCGGCTGCACAGGCGGCGCAAAGCACCGCCCAGACGACGTTTGAGCAGGGTGGGTTGAGTGCCGACTTACCAACCGTGAATGTGGCGGAAAACCAATTGGCGGCAGGGATTCCCCTGCTTGATGTGTTGGTGCGTCTGGGTTTCTGCAGCAGTAAAGGTGAAGCAAGGCGACTGATTGAAGGTGGGGGTGTGCGCCTTGATGATAATCCATGTTCAAATGTAACTTTTTCCTTGCATTTAGAGCATTTTAGCGGCACTGACACGGTGAAAGTCTCGGCAGGGAAGAAAAAACATGCCCTGATTCGTCGCATGTGACACTGTTAACGAAAAATTAACCTGTTTGCGGCACAACCTTACATAGATTGTAGAAATAGTTTATATGCATTTTAGTGAATTTGGCCTGCATCCGAAAACCTTAAAGGCGATTGAGGATACCGGCTATGTAACCCCTACGCCTATTCAACAGGAAGCCATTCCGCTGGTGCTGCATGGCCTCGACGTGGTGGGCTGTGCGCAGACGGGTACTGGCAAGACTGCCAGCTTTACCCTGCCGATGATTGAACGCTTACTCACCGGGCGTCGTCGTGCCCGCATGCCGCGTGCACTGGTGCTGACTCCGACACGTGAAATTGCCATGCAGGTAGAAGACAATTTCAAAAAATACAGTAAGTACCACGAATTGGAATGTGCGTTGCTGGTGGGGGGCATGTCGCCAGTTAATCAGCAGAAGCTGCTGACCAAGGGTGTGGACGTGCTGATTGCAACACCTGGCCGCCTGCTGGAACAGGTGGAAAAGGGCAACGTAGTATTGCTGGACGTGTCGATTTTCATCATTGATGAGGCTGACCGGATGTTGGATATGGGCTTTATCCCTGATATTGAGCGCATTGCGGCGCAACTGCCTGCCAAGCGCCAGACGTTGATGTTTTCTGCCACCATGCCGGATGCGATTCGCAAGCTGGCTGGAAAATTTTTGCGGATGCCCCAGGAAGTGAGCATCACGCCCACCATGATGACGGCAGATCGGGTTGAACAGTTTGCCTGCCGTGTGCCTGCCGAATTTAAGGACAAGCAGGCAGCGTTGCTGCAGATTATCACTGAGCGTAACCTTACCCGTGCGATTATTTTCTGTAACCGCAAGGTGAATGTTACTGCCTTATGTAAGGCGATGAAAAAACAGGGCATTGATGTTGCTGAACTGCATGGCGACATGATGCAGGGCGAGCGCATGGGAACCCTGGAAAAATTCAAGGCCGACAAAATCGCCTTTCTGGTGGCCAGTGATGTTGCCGCACGTGGATTGCACGTTGACGCATTGCCAACGGTGATTAATTTTGATGTGCCAAATCAACCAGATGATTATGTGCATCGCATTGGCCGCACGGGGCGTGCCGGTGAGAGTGGCCAGTCCTATACGCTGGTGTCACCAGCTGATGCTAAGGCTTTTGCCGCACTGGAAGCGCATACCGGCAAGCCGCTGACCTGGCTGGAGGGTGGCGTTGCGCCTGTATCACCCGCCGTACCCGCCCGCAGGACGCCTGCACACAAATCAACAGCCAAGCCGGTTCCTGCACCGAAAAAAGCACAGGCACTGTCTAAACAGCCCACGCCAGAGCTACAGATAAATAGTGGATTCGGGGATGACCTGCCGGCGTTTCTGCGGCAGTCGATTGGGTGACCGTGTGCAATGATAGCACTTGACTAGTCAAACCTGGTCAGACTATAATATCCACTATGCACACGATTCCTCTATCACAGGCCAAAGCCCATTTCTCTGCTATTATTGAGCGCATAGAAGCGGGTGAAGAAGTGATTATTACCAAAATGGGCAAGCCGGTTGCGAAGATTGGTCAGGTTTCTCCTGCCCCAAAGCGTACACTGTTGGGACTGTATGCGGGGCACGATTTTAAAATGACCGATGATGTCGATGCGTGGCCTGAAGATATAGCGCGGTCACTGGGTATGATTGATTAACGTGATGCGCTATTTAATAGATAGCCATATCTTGCTATGGAGTCTGAAGAATGATCATGCGCGTCTGACACCTTCGGTGCTGACAGTGTTGGGTGATGATACGCTGTGGAAATACATCAGCATGGCATCGTTATGGGAAATAAGTATTAAGGCCAGCGTGGGGAAACTAAATATCCCGTCGGATTTTTTTGATACACTGAGTCTGACAGGGTTAAAAACACTACCCATAGCAAGTGCGCATTTAGCCATGTTGCTAACGCTGCCGCTGTATCATCGTGATCCATTTGACCGCCTTTTAATTGCTCAAGCAAAAATTGAAAATATGACGCTGATCACTGCTGACCAAAAACTAGCGCAGTATGATATCCCCACCATGCTGGTATGAGTACGCATATCATATGACAACAGCCGCTATCATCGTAGCCGCCGGCAGTGGCAGTCGCTTTGGCGGAGATATTCCAAAGCAGTATCAGCTGTTAGGCGGTAAACCCATCCTGCAATACAGCCTGGATACCCTGGCACAACAAGTAGATCAGGTTGTTGTCGTCACCGGTGCGGGTCATGCCCGCTGGCTGCAGCATATTCAATTCCCAGAAAATGCACGGCAGGTAGTTGGCGGTGCTACGCGTCAGGCCTCCGTCCTGGTGGGGCTGCAGACACTGGCGGCGCAATCGCCACAGCATGTATTGATTCATGATGCTGCCCGTCCGTTTATTACTACAGCGTTGATACAGCGGTTGCTGGCTGCGCAGCAAAAGCATGTCGCTGTTCTGCCGGTTGTTGCTGTTGCCGATACCTTGAAAAGTGCGGATAATGGCCTGGTTGCTGCCACCGTATCCCGCGATGGGTTGTACGCAGCGCAGACCCCGCAAGGCTTTCATTTTAAGAAAATCCTAGCGGCGCATGCGCAGTTTCAGGATGTTGCAGCAACCGATGATGCTGCGCTGGCTGAAATGGCGGGGATGCCGGTTACGATGGTGGAGGGGGAGAAACGCAATTTTAAGATCACAACAGCAGAGGATATGATCATGGCGAATGCCCTGTTGCCACAACAAATACGTATTGGTCAGGGTTTTGATGTGCATGCCTTTGGCGATGGCAATCATGTAACGCTGTGCGGGGTGAAGATTCCCCACAATCAGGGACTGCAGGGGCATTCTGATGCGGATGTAGCTTTGCATGCGCTTGCCGATGCGCTGTTGGGCAGTATGGCACTGGGCGATATTGGCGTGCATTTCCCGCCCAGCGATCCACAATGGCGCGGCGCGGATTCGCGGGTATTTTTGCGTCACGCCAAAGATTTGCTGGATGCCAGGGGGGCAGTGATCCAGAATGTTGATGTGACGATTATTGCCGAAGCTCCGAAAATCCTGCCGCACCGCGCTGCCATGCAGGCTGTCTTAATGGCAGATTTAGGGCTTGCTCTGGATCAGGTCAGCATTAAAGGAACTACCACCGAAGGTCTGGGCTTTACTGGCAGGCGCGAAGGCATTGCGGCACAGGCGGTGGTTTTGACACGGTGTGTTTAATAACCCATCAGTTTTTCCAGGGGGACTTAAACGTTTTCTTGTTGGCTGGATTGCTTTGCTGTAAGCTATAAATGGTTTTTTTCATGCCGCCCTTTTTTATATCCTCTCAAAAATGCACAACCTTGCCATACGCATCTAGCACGCTTTCGTGCATCATTTCTGATAAGGTGGGATGCGGGAAGATGGTGTGCATCAGATCTGCTTCGGTGGTTTCCAGGTTCATGGCCACCACATAGCCCTGAATCATTTCAGTGACTTCCGCGCCAATCATATGTGCGCCAAGCAATTCACCGGTTTTGGCATCAAAGATGGTCTTAACAAAACCCTCCGGCTCGCCCAAAGCAATAGCCTTGCCATTGCCCATGAACGGAAAGCGGCCAACTTTGAGGGTATACCCAGCCACCTTGGCTTTGGCTTCGGTCAAGCCCACACTGGCCACCTGCGGGTGGCAATAGGTACAGCCCGGGATCAGGTTGGTTTTCATGGGGTGGACATTGGGAAGTCCAGCGATTTTTTCCACACAGATAATGCCTTCGTGACTGGCCTTGTGCGCCAGCCAGGGAGCGCTAACCACATCACCAATGGCGTACACGCCTGGCTCATCGGTGGCGAGATAGTCATTGACCACGATGTGGGTTTTTTCCACCTTCACTTTGGTGCCTTCCAGGCCTAAATCCTCGACATTACCAACAATGCCAACCGCCATGATGATCCGATCAGCGGTTAAGTCCTGGGTCTTGCCGTTGTGTTCCAACGTTAATGTGGCGTTGTCCTTGCCTTTTTTGAGAGATTTTAACGTGGCTTTGGTCAGAATCTTCATGCCCTGTTTTTCAAAGGCTTTATGGGCGAAGGATGACACTTCTTCGTCTTCTGCCGACAGGATGCGGTCAACGGCCTCAACAACCGTCACTTCTGCGCCCAGGGTGCGGTAAAAGCTGGCAAATTCAATACCAATTGCGCCACTGCCCACCACAATTAAAGATTTTGGCATGACATCCGGCACCATGGCCTCGCGGTAGCTCCACACCACCTTCCCATCCGGCTCAAACCCAGGTAACACGCGGGCGCGGGCACCGGTGGCGAGAATAATATGTTTAGCCGTGACGGTTTCTTTTTTGCCGTCTTTCTCGACGCTCAACTGGCCTTTGCCAGCCAGACGGGCGTGGCCACTCAGCACGGTAATTTTATTCTTTTTCATCAAGTGGCCAATGCCACCGGACAATTGCTTGGCTACACCGCGTGAACGTTCGACAATTTTCTTTAAGTCAAATGTCGCATCGTTGACAGTGATACCAAACGATCCGGCGTGTTTGATCAGGTGATAAACTTCGGCGGAACGCAGCAGGGCTTTGGTAGGGATACATCCCCAGTTGAGGCAGATCCCGCCCAGTTGATCCCGTTCCACGACAGCGGTTTTCATGCCCAGCTGTGCGGCACGAATAGCGGCCACATAGCCACCCGGTCCACCGCCGACAACGACCAGGTCAAAGGTTTGGGTCATGGCTATTCTCCTTAAAATCATCCATACTTTATATATAGCTGTTTGCAAATTTAACTGCACTATCAACCAAGCTGCGTCATGCCTTATTTATTCCGTAATACATTAAATATTAAAGCATTTTTAATGCTTTGAATGGATTCCGGCACAAGGCCGGAATGACGCGGCGTTGTTTCAAGTATACCGTTGATTATTCAACCAGCTATCATTTTACAATCGGTATATCTGCAAAACACTGCCGCACATCCTGGCCATGCCTCATAAATAGATTGTCTCTTTCAGAATGCGCGGTGCGATATAGGATTTCAGGCTTGATTTCAGGGATATGTCTACAGGAATACCGGTCAGATCCTTTAGATAATCCTGGATATGCACCAGATCAAATAGACTGAATTTTCTGCCGGTATCCGGGGCATAATCCAGCAGAATATCAAGATCGCTGGCCGGATCAGCTTCACCACGGGCATAACTACCAAACACACCAATACTGGTAATCGGGTATTTTTGCATCAGATATGGCTTTGCCTGAGCGGTAAGGACTGGGGTCAGATCCTGAAGCGTCTGCATCCCGAATAATACCTACTTAATTTTTGCCTCAGTAAACGCTACATGCTTGCGCACGCGCGGGTCATACTTGCGCATGGTCATTTTTTCGGTCTGCTTGCGGGGATTCTTTTTCTTGACGTAGAAAAAGCCGGTGCCAGCACTGCTGATCATACGCACCAGTACGGTGGAGGGTTTTGCCATGACGAAATTCCTTATAAGAGTGCGTTTTCATAATGGAATTGCAGGATATGTCAAGGCTGCAGCATGATATTTTGCACCAGATTATAAAGAACTGGCAAACATACAGGAAACTTTCTAGTATTATGCCCCTATGCTCGAAAAAACCTTTTCTCCCAAAGATATTGAATCTCGCCAGTATGCCCGCAGCGAAGCCGCTGGGGCGTTTAAGCCTAAAGGCAACGGTACACCGTACTGCATCATGATGCCGCCGCCCAACGTGACCGGCTCGCTGCACATTGGTCATGGCTTGACCATGACCATTCAGGATATTCTGGTGCGCTATCACCGGATGCTGGGCGATGATGTTCTGTGGCAGCCTGGTACGGATCATGCGGGTATTGCGACACAAATGGTGGTGGAACGCGAATTGGCTAAGGAAGGATTGACGCGCCAGCAGCTGGGGCGCGAAAAATTCCTGGAACGCGTCTGGCAATGGAAAGAACAGTCGGGTGGCACGATTCTGGAGCAGTTGCGGCGCCTGGGTGCGTCAGCCGACTGGAGCCGCGCCCGTTTTACTATGGACGATGGCTTAAGTGCCGCCGTGCGCAAGGTTTTTGTCGATCTCTACCAACAAGGCCTGATTTACAAAGACACCCGTCTGGTGAACTGGGATACAAAGTTTCAAACGGCGATTTCTGATCTGGAAGTACAGGCAGTCGATACGCAAGGCGCATACTATCATATTGCTTACCCTCTGGTTAATGGGGGACATATTACGGTGGCCACCACCAGGCCGGAAACCTTGTTTGGTGATGCAGCGGTAGCCGTGCATCCGGAGCATCCAACGCTGGCACAGTATATTGGCCAGCAGGTGCGCCTGCCGCTGACCGATCGGACTATTCCTATTATTGCTGATTCCTATGCCGATCCCGAGAAAGGCACCGGTGCGGTGAAAATCACCCCGGCGCATGACTTTAATGATTTTGAGGTGGGGAAACGACATAATCTGGAACAGATTAATATTCTCAATCGTGATGGCACGCTTAATGATCAGGTACCCGCTGCGTATCAGGGAATGGATCGCCTCAAGGCGCGTCCGCTGGTGGTGAAAGCCCTGGAACAAGCTGGATTACTGGTGAAAGTCGAACCCGTCACTCACACGGTGCCCATGGGCGACCGTTCTAACAGTGTGATTGAGCCTTACTTAACCGAACAGTGGTTTGTAAAAGCCGATACTCTGGCCGCACCGGCATTGGAGGCGGTACGCACTGGCATCAGCCGCTTTGTGCCGGAAAACTGGCAGGCAACGTATTTCCACTGGCTGGAGAATATTCAGCCCTGGTGCATTTCGCGGCAACTGTGGTGGGGGCATCGCATTCCGGCCTGGTATGCGCCGGATGGGCAATGCTTTGTGGCGGAAAATGCGGATGCAGCTCATGAGCAAGCGTTCACTCGCTTCGGAAAGCATGTTGATTTACAACAGGATAATGATGTTTTAGACACATGGTTTTCCTCTGGATTATGGCCGTTTTCCACGCTTGGCTGGCCAGAACACACGCCCGCGCTGGCGCAGTTTTATCCCAATACCGTGCTGGTGACCGGCTTTGATATCATCTTTTTCTGGGTCGCCCGTATGTTGATGCTGGGCATCCACTGCATGGGTGGCGTGCCGTTTAAAGACATTTATATCCACGCCCTGGTACGCGATGAGCACGGCCAGAAGATGTCCAAATCCAAAGGCAATGTCATTGATCCCCTGGAAGTGATTGATCAGTACGGTGCGGATGCGTTGCGCTTTACCATGGCGATCATGGCGGCACAGGGGCGTGATGTGAAGTTGAGCCTGGCGCGGGTGGAAGGCTATCGTAATTTTGCCACGAAATTATGGAATGCCAGCCGCTTTGCCGAAATGAACGGGGCACGGCTTGACCCAGCCTATGATCCGCGACTGTCAACAACCGCACTGCATGTCTGGCTGTATGACGCGATACAGCAAACGGCAATCACGGTAACGGCGGCGTTGGATGCTTATAAATTCAATGAGGCGGCAGAAGCCCTGTATCATTGTCTCTGGAACACTTTTTGTGACTGGTACATTGAGTTTGCCAAGGTGTCACTTAATGGCAATGATGCCGATGCTAAGGCCGAGACCCAGGCTATGCTGGGCTGGGCACTGGATCAGCTCACCCGCCTGCTGCATCCCTTCATGCCGTTTATTACCGATGAACTGGCGCAGAATATGGGCTTCAACAACCAGCCCCTGACCCTGGCAACCTGGCCGATGCTGGCCGCATTGGCGGATCAGCAAGCCAGCAGGGATATGGCGTTTGTGCAGGAGTTGATCACACAAGTCCGCGCCCTGAAGGCCGAAATGAACATTGCCCCGGGCGCGATGCTGGTGGCCAGCATCAAACAGGCGGATACTGACGCACAGCGTGTGTTACAGCAGCAGGAGGCATTATTGCTGCGCATGGCACGGCTCAGCCGGATTGATCAGGATGCTGAAGCCGGCGGTATGGCGGTGGTGGTGGTGGGCTGTACCTTGATACTGCAGGTGGGCGCGGTACTGGATGTGGCTAAAGAACAGGCGCGGCTTGATAAGGAAACCGTCGCCATTATCGCTGAAATGCAGCAACTGGACAGCAAATTATCCAATGATAATTTTGTTGCCCGTGCGCCAGCGCATGTGGTGGAAGAATACCGTAATCGCAAGGAAGAGTTGACTCTTAAGCAAGGGAAAATTCGCGAGACGCTGGCGCGGCTGGGCAGTCTGGCAGGGTGATCCAGAGGTTCCTTTAGTTACTGCTTCTACAGTGTGAACCCGGACACCCCGTTTGACATCCCTTTCCCAAGTCGCTATCAGTCAAATGTCATGCGGATGTGGTGAAATGGCAGACACGCCAGATTTAGGTTCTGGTGCCGCAAGGCGTGGGGGTTCAAGTCCCTTCATCCGCACCATTCAGAAATCTGAAATCTGAAATCGGAAATCTGAAATCAGAAGCCAGAATGGTTTTTAAACTACCCAGGTTCTCCTGATAACCAAACTCCACAGAAAGGCAGCATCATGAAAAATCCCGTACAGTGGTTTGAAATTTATGTTGATGACATGGAGCGTGCCAAACGTTTTTATGAAGGCGTGTTTGCGACTACGCTGACGAAAATAGACTCTGTTACGTATAATATGTTGGGCTTTCCTCATGATGAGGCAAGCTATGGCTGTACCGGTGCCCTGATTAAAATGGATGGTGTCGCACCAGGTGCTGGAGGCACTATCGTATATTTCGGCAGCGAGGATTGCGCTGTTGAAGAGCAGCGTGTGTCGCAGCTTGGCGGTAAAATTCAGCAGCCTAAAATGGCCATTGGCCAGTATGGCTTTATTACACTTGCGATTGATACAGAAAACAATGTGTTCGGCATTCACTCGATGCGTTGATTGCTGACTGCATGTTGTCGTTCACAAAACTCTACTGCACCTGGTTTGGTGCGGGCTTAAGCCCGAAAGCCCCTGGCACGGTGGGTTCACTGGCAGCATTGCCGTTTGCCTGGGGGATTGCCAGTTATGGCGGGGGGATTGCCCTGCTGATAGCCGCCATCCTGGTCTGTGGCATTGGGATTCCCCTCAGTGCCCATCTTGCCAGGACAGACAACAGCGATGATCCGCAGTATATCGTGGTGGACGAAGTCGCCGGCCAGTGGCTGACCCTGGCTTTTGCGCCACTGACCTGGCAGGCGTATCTGCTGGGCTTTCTGGCGTTTCGCCTGTTTGATATTCTGAAACCCTGGCCGGTATGCTGGGCAGATCAGCAACTCCCCGGCGGCTGGGGCATCATGCTGGATGATATGCTGGCGGGGGTGTATGCGTGGGGTGTCGTACACCTGATCCTGAGATTCTTATGAACGGACGCTTTTTTTCCGATACACTCTATCAACAGGCACAAACCGTACTCAACGACCTATCGACACATGGCAAAACCCTCGCACTGGCCGAAAGCTGTACCGGCGGACTGTTGTCCGCCCTGCTTACCGAAATCCCCGGCAGTTCCAAGGTCTTTACCCATGGTTACGTCAGCTATGCCAACGCCGCAAAAGTTCAAATGCTGGGTGTTGATCCTGCCTTGATCGCCGAGCATGGCGCGGTGAGCGAACCGGTTGCCCGCGCCATGGCGGATGGTGCTTTGCAAAACAGTGGGGTGGATTTCGCTCTGTCCATCACCGGCATTGCCGGGCCGGATGGCGGCAGTGCTGCCAAACCGGTTGGGCTGGTGTTCATCGGCCTTGCCAGCAAAGACGGTACGACAGCACATCAATACCATTTTGCCGGCGACCGGCAGGCGATACGGTTGCAGACGGTCAGCGCTGCAGTATCTCTGTTAATCCAGCAAGCGTCTTTGCGGTAGACTGCGCCAGCAGTGTTGATCCCCGTACCAATGATCCCGCTGCCAGCACAGCAAGCGCAGCGGTCAGCAATGTCTCCAGGGGATTTCCCTCCCCACGTGCCCGCAGCATTTCGGCATCGTTGTTGGGCATACTTTCAGGCTTGGCCTGTTCCACTGTTATGAGCTGTTTAGCAGCGCTGGGCTTTTCAACCGCACCACCGCGCACAAACACGGAGGCCGGATGGGCAGTATCACCACCGATAAAATTCATCCCCAGTACCGGCCAACCTTTTTTGACCTGCCCATTGTCTTTGAACAACAATGTTCTGTCAGGAAAAATAGCGGGGGTTTCCCAAGCCGTGCGGCCGGTGGTATACGTATTGGCACCGACAACCAGATTGGTTGTTTTTGTTTTGTAAAAAATTTCAAAAGCGTTGAGGTCTTGTTTGTCAAAAGATTCCTTGGGGAAATACTGCTGGCGTAAGGCCTGCGCCTGCAGCCACACTTCCCGTTGCAGTGTGCCATTCCAGCGCGACTCAATATTAAGCACGGGCGTATTATGTGCAAAAGCGACAGCGGTTCCAGGGATGCATCCCATCGACTGATTGACCATCAGATCAATCTTGCCAAATTTCTGTGTGACCTGGTTATAGAACGTATCCAGACGTGGTATCTGCTTGTTCATACCAGCATATAGCAACTGCTGATAATCTATCCAAGGATCACGAACAATATTGTCAGATTCAATGCCGTTGGTCACCAGGATAATCTTGCCGGTGGCATTTTCACGATATGCTGCTGCACTGAGGCCACTGTCCGTTTCGTGGACATCGTCCAACATGGTATAGGAGGCATTTTCTGCCAGCACCAGTTCCTCGTAGGCGGCTTCAAACAGCGGATCATTCGCCAGTTTTGCCCAGTTGCCCTGATCTTTAGGTTTTGGCGCGGTTTTTGAGCCATCCGGATGCCGCACCATGCCGGTGTTATACGTCCCGTAAACCAGCGTCAGCAATGGCCGCAAGGCGACATCACCGGTTAGGGATGACGGCGTGTCCATATCCACCGGCTTTATCGTCTCGTAAAATTTTTTATCGGGATGGGCGATGGTATCCACTGCCGCATGCACTGCCGCGGCCATGGGGGCTACGCCGGTTGCGCCGGTGATGAACTGTGTTAACGGCGTACCACGCTGAAAAGCAATGCCGGAGGCAGCAAAGCCAAGCACAACAACCGCATAAGATGCCGTTACTGCGTCAATAACATTTTTAGTCGTTATCACTGATTTCTCACTTATTTGAAAATAATTTAACATTATTATGTTAAATGCGCAAGTGTCAGGACTTACCAGGACTTACGCAGAACGATCTTTTCTGTCATTCCGTCGTTGCACTCAGGACAGGCTCTGAGCGTAGCGAAGGATCTTGTAGAGTATTGAGATTCTTCACGGAGCCTGCCCCGTACTTGATACGGGGTTCAGAATGACAAGCTATATTTGCGTAAGTCCTGCTTACGCAAAGCACGGATACTTGCGTTTTCCCGGCGAACGCCGGGATCCAGAACTGATTGTTTTTGCTGGATACCAGCGTTCGCTGGTAAAACAGCTCGTAATGGTAATCGTCATGCTGCGTAAGTCCTGAAGTGTATTACAACACCCGATCACTCGCCCGCCTGCCATAGCGCCGGTGCGCTTCGGTTTCAAAGCCTGTTACCATCCGTTTGACTATCTCATGAAACAGGCCGGTAACCAGTCCCTGCAGCAGTTTGCTGCCGAATTCAAAATCAATAAAAAACTGAATTTCACAATGGCCGTTATCCAGCGGGCGAAAAGTCCAGTGGTTTTCCAGGCGTTTGAAAGGGCCTTTCAGGTATTCCACGCGCACACCGCTATGTGGTTCCAGGTGCACACGGCTGGTATACTTTTCCCGCAAGACTTTATAGCCAATCAGCAGATCCGCCTTAAAATGATCTGCCTGCCGGTCATAGACCCGCACCCCCTGGCACCAGGGTAGAAATGTGCCATAACTACCCACGTCCGCCACCAGCGTATAAACCTGTTCGGCGGTATAAGGCAGTGTTTTGGTTTCGGTATGGCTAGGCATTAGGCGTGGAGCGCGCAACCCTGGCCGCTCTCAACTTCACAAAATCCGCATCGGCATGATAGCTGGAGCGTGTCAGGGGACTGGCTGACACCATCAGAAAGCCCTTGCCATACGCCATTTTCTCATACTGCTGAAACTCTTCCGGTGGCACAAAGCGCAATACAGGGTGATGCTTTGGTGTGGGTTGCAGATACTGACCAATGGTCAGGAAATCTACATTGGCTGAGCGCAGGTCATCCATCACCTGATAGATCTCTTCCTTGCTTTCGCCCAGCCCTACCATGATTCCAGATTTGGTAAAAATCGAAGGATCCTGCTGTTTGACTGTATCCAGCAGACGCAGGCTGTTAAAATAGCGTGCCCCTGGCCGCACGCTGGCATACAGGCGCGGTACGGTTTCCAGGTTGTGGTTGTACACATCCGGCCTGGCGTTAACCACCGTGGGGATATGCGCTTCTTTGCGCAGAAAATCGGGGGTGAGAATTTCAATGGTGGTGCCGGGTGATGCTTTACGAATCGCCTGAATGGTGAGCGCAAAGTGCTCTGCACCACCATCAGGCAGATCATCACGATCTACGGACGTTACCACCACATGCGTTAAGCCCAGTTCCGCCACCGCCTTGCCGACATTCTCCGGCTCATGCGGATCGAGCAGATCCGGCCTGCCGGTCGCCACATTACAAAACGCACAGGCACGGGTACACACACTGCCCAGAATCATGAAGGTGGCATGTTTTTTTGCCCAGCATTCGCCAATATTCGGGCAGGCGGCTTCTTCACAGACCGTGTTTAACTTCAGGCCACGCATCAGTTCCCGGGTTTTGTGATATTCCGGACTGGTGGGCGCCTTGACACGGATCCACGCCGGTTTGCGCGGACTTTCCTGATCAGGCTTATGCACATGGTGCGGCTGGCGTGGCGTGGTGACAGTTTCAAGCGACATATTGGGAATAATACCGCTTTACGCGCCGCGATCAAGGGGAATCATTATTTGTACCGGCAAACAGATTATTGCACCCGTTGTGATTTTCGTCACATACGCGCACCTTAAGACACGATAAATAAGTGGGAACCAGGAGGATACTATGAACGCTGTTAATAACATGCTTTTGAACACAATGCTGCAAGAGGTGCCGCGCAAACTGACCGCAGCAATCAGGGAGGATCTTGCAGAACAGCGATCAGGTCAACCTCAAAGTATACTTGATCAATTATCAAGCACTTTCCAGCCACAAGACATACCCGCAATCCTTGAACAAAGTAGACTTCTTGCCGAAGGTAATTATGCTGAGGCTAAGCATTCATTGCACCTGGGCTTTCACTCTCTTGTATCGCGTGGTGCTGAAAGCCCGGATACCCCTCATGACAATAAGGGCGGTCGGACTGTTATGGAGGCACTTATTGATAAATATTACGCTGCCACTGAAGCGGGTATGGTCATAACGGTTTTAAATAATACGCTGTCTATAGCAGCTGGGAATAACAGTCTGGAACAACCCAAAAATCAGCTCACCACGGCTAAAGACGTATCTGCAGATATGGCCACATGTATTCGAACTACTGTGGATTCTGAGACTATTCAGAACCTTGCCAAGTCTTTCCCAGACAATCTGCAGGACATAGGATTACTGCAAAGCGTACTTGATATGAGGAAATCTGCACAAATTTGAAAGGGTTGCAGGGCTGGGGCTTACGCAGCGATGCTATTTGCATCACTGTTTGTTTTTCCGGCGTAAGCCGGAATCCAGCAAAAAAATAATTCTGGATCCCGGCGTTCGCCGGGAAAACGGAAACGTCGGTGTTCTGCATAAGTCCTGAGGATCTTCAAATATTCAAGGTGTTGAACGGCAGCACTGAAAAATAAAGAAAATGCGTAGCGGGGTATAATCTGAAAACTGGCTTGCTTCGCTGTGCTTGCTGACGAAAAACTCGGCTTTATACGTCATTATTTCCTCTTCAAAACCCCCGCAGATACTCCTCGGTATGCTGCATCAGTTCATCCAGCCTGCCTGTGAAGAAGTGATCAACACCGGGCAGGACGCGGTAGTCTATTTTAATGTCTTTCTGCTTGGCCAGTTTGTTGGCCAGGGACTTGGTAGCCGATTCCGGCACGATGGTATCGGCATCGCCGGTAATAATCATACCGGAAGACGGGCAGGGTGCCAGAAAAGAGAAGTCATACTTGTTGGCCGGTGGAGCCACAGAAATAAACCGTTCAATTTCCGGGCGACGCATCAATAACTGCATGCCAATCC